>CABSNH010000081.1 GCA_902478985.1 uncultured Collinsella sp. | reverse complement strand
TAGCGGGTGGTTCAAAGCTGGCCGCTGCGCGGCCAGCAGACTAAAGTCTTGAAAACAGGCCGCAGCCCATGGCCACGGCCCGCTCGAAACCCAAAAGAGACGCTACGCGCTGTAGCCCATCGCCTGCAACACAAACATGACGACCGTCAGCACCGTAATCACACCGATAGTCGCCCAGGTGAGCACATTCCACACGCGGCCGTTGCGGTTGGCGCCCATAATGTGTCGATCGGCGGCAATAACCACCTGGAACACCAAAACCACGGGCAACAGCACGCCGTTAATGACCTGCGAGGTCATCATAATCTGGAACAGGTCAACACCGGGCATAAGCACCAGCACGGCAGAGATGCCAATGATGGCCGTAATGATGCCGCGATAGACCGGGGCCTCGTCCCAGCTGCGATCGGCACCGCGCTCCCAGCCAAATGCCTCGCAGATGGCGCTGGACGTAACGCCTGGCAGCACACAGGCGGCCAAGAAGCTCGCCGCGACCAGGCCCGAGGCAAACAGCACCGTGGACCACTGGCCCGCGATGGGCTCCAATGCGCGGGCGGCGTCGGCAGCATCGCTGATCTGAATGCCCGCGGGGAACAGTACCGTACCGGTCGTTATGATAATAAAGCCGGCAATGACATCGGCGGCGATCGAGCCGCTCACGGTATCAATGCGCTGCAGCACGATATCGTCCTCACCCGCATTCTTATCGACCACGTTGTTCTGCGCCAAGAAGATCATCCACGGCGCGATGGTGGTGCCGATCGTTGCGACCACAAGCGACACGTAACTGGGGTCGTTTTGGATGTTGGGCACAACCAGGTCGACCGCCACCTCGCCCCAGCTGGGACCAGCCATAAATGCAGCGACGATGTAGGTCACAAACACGCAGCTCACCAGCAGCAGAATCTTCTCGATGCGCTGGAAGCTACCAGACATGGTAAGCATCCAAACCAGCAGTGCCACCAGCGGCACCGAGATGCTCGCCGGCACGCCAAAGAGGGCAAGGCCGCTCGCGATACCCGCAAACTCCGAAATGGTCACGGCCGTGTTGGCGATCAGCAGCGCCGCCATGGCCAGCACGCTCCTGCGCACGCCAAAGCGCTCGCGGATGAGCGAGGCCAAGCCCTTGCCCGTCACGCAGCCGCAGCGCGCCGCAGTCTCCTGCGTCACGATGAGCAGCACGGTCATGACGGGAAGCATCCACAGCATCTTGTAGCCATAGCTGGCACCGGCGCTGGAATACGTGGCGATGCCGCCGGCGTCATTACCCGAAAGCGCCGCCAGAAGGCCAGGGCCCATGGCGCCAAAGATGGCCGCAATGGTCAGCTTTTGCTTGGTGCTCGCCTTTTGCTTCGTGTTTTGCACGCGACCACCTACCCCATGACCGACATGGCAAGCAGCATCGCGGCGATGCAGTACGCCACACACGAGATCATGACGGCAATGACGTTCATGGCGGTACCCGACGTATTGAGGTCGTGCTCGTCACGCCAGAACAGCACCATCAGGTAAATCACAGCGCTCATGTTGCCAATCAGGCAAACGATGGCCGCAATGTTAAAGCAGCCGATAAAGAGCTGCTCTTCAAACATAGGCGCATCGAGGAATGCGGCGGTGCGCACCAGCTGGGCGCACAGGTAGGTCACGAGCGACAGAATCAGGCCCATGCCCGTACTCTGGAAGAAAAATCCCAAATACGGCTTGGGCTCATCGTCATGGCCGTCGTACTCCAGGAAGTAGTTCTTGACGAACGACACCATACGCGAGGCTGCCAGCAGCACGAGCGGCATGGCGCACATGGGGAACACCACCAGATGCGCGGAGCCCAGTGCCGTCCCCAGCACCGTTGCCATGATGCACGAGGCAATGCCCCACACGACAACCCAGTACTGGCGATGCACAAACCAGCTGAGCACATTCGTCGAGTCATCGGACGCACTGTCGCCCGAGCCGACGCCTGCGATCTGCAGGTCCTCCTGGTGCTCCTCGGCGATAACATCCATGGCGTCGTCAAAGGTCACGATACCCAAAATATGACGGTTCTCGTCGCAAACGGGGATGGCGACCAGGTCGTACTTGGTCATCTCGTCCGTTACGTCTTCCTGGTCATCGTCGGGCGACACATAAACCAGATCGCGATAGGCCAGCTGGCCCAGCGTGGCGTCGCGGTCGGCCACGATGAGCGTGCGTAGCGAAAGCACGCCAGTGAGCATGCCGCTCGGGTCCTCGGTATAGACGTAGTAAACGCTCTCGAAGTCCTCGTCGAGCTTGCGGATCGCCTCGATGGCGTCAGCGACCGTCGCCGTGGCAGGCAGGGAGACAAACTCCGATGTCATGATGCGACCGGCAGTGTTGTCCTCATAGCCCAGCAGGTTACGAATCGCCTTCTCCTCCTGAACGCCCATCAGGCGCAGAAGCTTCTCGGCCTTCTCGTAATCGAGCTCGTCGATTAGGTCAGCGGCGTCGTCCGGGTCCATCATGGCCAGCATCGACGATGCATCGGTGTCGGACAGGCCCTCGAGCATCTCGGTCATAAGTTCGTCGTCATCGAACTCCGAGATGGCCTCGGCGGCCTGGGCAGTATCGAGCTGCGCGAACACCTGTGCACGCAGGCGCGGGTCGAGCTGCTCGATAATGTCGGCAATGTCAGCAGGATGCAGCTCGCCAAGCGTCTTGTGCGACACCGACAGCTGGATGTTCTTAGTCGAACGGTCGAGCAGGTCCATGTAGGACCAGGCGATGATGTCCTCGCCGAGCGGTTTGCCCAGGTGCTTCATAAAGCTCTCGACGACATGCTCGAGGGCGGGGCTGATCGCGCGCAGCAGACCGCGAGCGCCAACTTCGGCACCCAGCAGGCGCAGTTGATTTTCGCCCGACATGGAAAACTTGATGTCGTTTACGCGCACGACCTTCATGCCCTGCGTGTCGACAATCTGCTTGTTGAGCACGTCGCGGGCGAGCAAGAGTTCGGTCGGCTGCAGGTACGAAAAACGGATTTCGGTGGCCGGCGACTTAAGGTGTACGCCCGTCTCGTCGATACGGTCGACCCATTTGCGCCAGCTGATCATAAACGGCGTCTTGCCGGGCCCGCGGAACGCGAGCGACGTCACGTGCGGAAAAACTTCGCCGGTAGCAATGCCAAAATCATTCACAACGCCGAGCTTTTCGCCATCGACGTCCAAGACCGGCAATTTGAGCATCTCACTCAGATAATTCACTGGTGCTCCCCATCATTATCCCTTCGAACTGCGGCCATGCCGGCACGCCGTCCGTGGACTTTTAGATATGTATTCGCATGCGCGGGCGGCACGCCGCTCGGCGCTCACACCCCGTACATGCGCAAGAAGCACCTGCATGGGGTCATCGACTGTATGGTCGAGGTTTGGATTTCACCTGCAGCCTTTCTCTTGACCCTTGTTATCCGCAGTAACTATAGCATCAGCATCGCGCCGTGGCGCCAAATTTATGCTCCAAACATCGCAGGCATACCAAACGCTGACGCATCCGTGACATAGTCATTGGGGACGTTCTTACATGACTAGTCTGTGGTGTCGTCATCTTCGGCGAGCTGGGGGAACACGGCGTTTTTGGGCATGGCGGCCTTCGTCAGCGAGGTGAGCTTTTTGCTCAGCGATGTATCCGTCTTGACCAGATCGCTCAATGTCACGATTTTGTAGCCGTCGGCAATAAGCCCGTCGATAATCTGCGGCAGCGCCTCGAGCGTCTGCTCGGCGCATTCATCGTTATCGGTCAGCAACACAATGTTGCCCGGCGTCACCGAATCGAGCACCGTCGAGACCTGCTCGTCGGCACCGTTGAGCAGCCAGTCGCCCGAATCGATATTCCACGAGACCACGGCAGACACCAGGTCCATCGCATCAATCCAGTTTTGCTCGTCAAAGGCTGCGTAGGGAGCACGCAAAAGCATCGTCGACGTTCCGGTCGCGGACTTGATCGCCTCGGTGCCCTTCGAAACCTGCTCGCGCACCGCATCGCGGTCCTGGCCCTTGAGCGATTCGTCGCTGTAACTGTTGGAGCCGACCTCGCAGCCGGCATCGACAATCGCCTTGGCCGTGGCGGGCGAGGCCTCGGCCGCATCACCCGACAGGAAGAACGTCGCGGTGACGCCCTTTTCCTTAAGCACCCGCAAGATCTGCTTGGTCGCTCCGCTCGGACCCTCGTCAAACGTCAGCGCCACGTACTTTTTGTTGCCCTTGGGCGCCACGCTGGCGCACGCAACAACGCAATCGGTGGCGGGCACGACCTCGCCGCGGTCCTGCGTCTTGCCCGATTGCTCACCAACCCACACCTCGGAGCGGCCCTGGGCACCCCACGTCTGCACATACTCGATAGCGCCCGTGCCCTCGACCTTGAGCTTGGGCTCGATAACCGTAGCCTGAACCTCGTGCTTCTCGTAGGTGTTACGGCCATCCTTGACCGTCACCTTCTCGCCGCCCTCAAGTTCGCGGCTATCCCATTTGCCCTGCTTCACGCGCTTGCCGTCGACCTTCACCGACAGCTTTTCGCCCCCATGGCGCTTGAGCACGCTGTCATCGACGGCCAGCAGGTCGCCTGCGTCGTAGGTGCCAGTCAAATCCTGTTCGTCGATGAGATTCTGCAGCGTAGAGCCCACGCGCACTGCGGTCTTCTGGCCGTTGAGTTCCACATCCACGCTGCGGTTAACGTAGCCCACGACGGCAGCGATAAACAGCACGAGTGCGCAACCCACGGCGATGAGCGCATAGGGCAGGCGAGACGAACGACGGGGTGTGCGGCTGTTGCCGATGCGAGCGCTGCGGTCGCTAAAGCCGCGGCTATGGTTGAGATACATCGCGCCGGGCTTACGGTGACGGCGGCGCTGACCGCTGGGCAGCTGCCCCAGGTCGCGGCGCGCTGTCGGATGCGCACCCGAACGCCCGTTTAAGTTGGATCCGTTTTGGCGCATATGCCCTCCCCCCATAAACACAGCAAGCCGGAGCAACAGGTCTCCGGCTTGCCTCCCATCATTTGGTACGTCGCTATTTTGTAGCTTTTGACGAGCCTCCGCTCGCCTTTTGGTATTCGTCCTTAAAGGCCTTGAACATGCCGCGCGTCTTGCCGAGCTGCTTGCCCAGTGCGCGACTGCCCTTGTCCACGGCAACCGATCCCTTGTCGTCGAGCACCTTGGCGCCCTTTTTGACCTTGTCGCCCACCACGACGCTGGCCTCGGCGGCCTTGGCAGCCGCACCGCCCGAATACCCGAGCGACTTGACCTCGTCCGAGACGACCATCGCGCCGTTCTCATAGCCGCGCAGCATCGTCGGCGGCACCTGCGTGTCACCAACCAAAACACTCGAAGCAGCACCGGCGGTCACATAGAATGCCTGCACGATGCCCGAACGCGGCTTGAACTCCACATCCGAGCAATAGCCCACGACGTCGCCCGATTCCGTGCGCACGTCCATACCGACCCAGATGATGCAATCGTCCAGGTTGATGTCGAGGCGCTTGGCGGCGGCGGCATCGTACGTGTCCTTGACGTCATCGACCGCAATGGCGCCCTCGTAGACACCAATGGCGTCGAGCGCTACGAATCGGTCGGGACGCTCGATCATGCCCGCGATATCGGACTGGCGGACCATAAAGCCGACCACGCGCGTACCGCCCGGGGTAAAGACCGGAAAGTGAATCTTTCCGAGCTTTTTAGGGCTGCGCGGCGTGCCGTCCTTTTTGGTGCGCTTGTCCTCGGTAGGCTTGCGATAGATCTTGGCGCCGACAAAATCCCCGGCGCGCATTATGCCTCGGTCGAGGGCTCCGCAGCCTCGGTATCAGCCTCGACGGCGTTCTCGACCACGACGTCGGCGGCAGGCGTCACGTTGCCGCCCGAAATGGCGTCGTTGAGCTGCTCGCGCAGCTGGTCCATGCGCTCGCGGGCCAGGTCGACCTTGGCGCGCAGGTCATCGGTCTTGGCGTCGACCATCGGGCCAAAGTCATTCACCGCAGCACGGGCCTCCTCGGCGCTGTGCTCGTAGGTGTCGCGCATATTGTCCCAGGCGTCGTTGGCGATATCGGCAGCCATGGCGCGGGTCTCGGCGCCCGAACGCGGGGCCAGAGCAACGCCGACAATAGCGCCGGCAGCGGCACCAAAAAGTGCGCCGGAGACAAAGCTGAAAGTCTTACCCATGATCATTCCTCTCCTGCGGGCACGTCGGTGCCCACCGTTTGAATGTTGTCCATTATACCCGCAGCGCATCACTTGCCGCTCCGCTCATCTGCGTACGGCAAAGGCGCAGGTACGTGATGGTGATAAACGCGTAGGCCTACTCCTGGGGCATAGCCGGCATGGCCACCGTGGCACCCGGGTCCTCGCCGGCGCCGTCCACGAGCGGCAGGCCGCCCTCATGCGCAGGTCCTGCCGGAACCGTCGCCGCACCGCCAAAGACGGCAGCGGAGGCCTCGTGGTTCTCGGCAACCGCACCCTCGGTATCAATCGCCACCTGGGGCTCGTCGTCAAAGTCGGGGACGCCTTGGGGCTCGGTGGGAACAGGCTCGGCGGTCGCATCGGCAACGGACTCGGCGTCGGCCGGCACATCGCCCTCGTCAGCGCCCTCGTCCTCGACAGCATCTTCGCCGTTCGCAGCGGCGACGGCCTCGTGAGGATCCTTGCCCTCGGCCTCGGCGCGCATGCCCAGCACCAGGTTGCGCAGGCCCGCGACCGTGCCTTCCACGTCGGGGGCAGGCTGGTCGGCGTGCAGGTACGCCCAGTCCATCATAAAGGTGGCCGAAGACAGCGCACCGATGGCCAGCGCGTCGTCGGGGCACGAAAGCTCAACCTCAAAGACGCGCTCGTCGTGCTCGCTTACGCGCGTGCGGCCGCACGAGATGCTGCCGGCAAGCCCGGTCTCGTTCATGAGCTCGACCGTCACATGCTCCAGCAGATGGCAAAGCTCGGTCTGGCCCATGCAGTCCTGGAACTCGCGGCCAGAATCGCCCAGGCACAGGTGCTTGGCAATCGCCGGCACCAGGTAATACACGCGCGCCGTAGCCTCGATATCCTCCGAGGTCATGAGCGGCATGCCGGGGT
>CABSNH010000080.1 GCA_902478985.1 uncultured Collinsella sp. | reverse complement strand
GCCCCAGATGTTACAGATTGAGACAGTTGAGTTGTCTGCCGAGGAACAATCTCGATCTGTAACAACTAGACCCCGTATCCCCCGCCAGATGTTACAGATCGAGACAAACGTGCCGAGCACCAAACCCGACAGGCCAAAAAAAGACCGGACGTCCAGCCATCACAACTGGAACGTCCGGCCCCGTCAAACATCAACTAGGGAAGCTGAACCAACAGATCGCAGCCTCTACTCTGCGTCCGGGTCCTTAAAGTTCTTGGGATCCAAGACCATGCAGGTGTAGGTGATGTCGTGTTCATCGTCGGGAATGGGTTCAAACCCGTTCTTGCCAAAGAAGTCGATGAGCAGATGTGCGAGCTTAATCGGATCCGCATCAGGATCGTCAAAGAGATATTCGCTCAGATCCAGGAATGCAGGCTCCTGATGGCCCTCGCTCTCCCAGTATCCCAACAGGGCGTCGTGCACCAGGCGCGCGCCATAGCCGTTACCGCGGTAGTCGGGGTCAACATACACATGGCTCAGAAACGTCGCCAGGTACTTGTTGAGCGGGTGCTCCGTAACGGCATCCGGCAGGTCGGGGTCATCTGAACCGCCCGTTACGCAAAAACCGACCAGCTCATCATCGGCAAAGACGCCCCAGAGGTAACAGTTCTCCTCGTCCTCGTCCTCAACATAGTCCGCCCACGCGTCATAGACCTCGTAGCCCGACTGCTCGTCCAGATCGACCATATCGTCGACGTCGTCGGGACCCAAAGCCCTTACTTCAACTTCAGCCATTGTCCTGTCCTTTCTCTCGCTTTCAGGACAACCCGAGCATACGCCGCTGTCCAGATAACCTGTTGCGCAACATCGGAAACTGCGTCAATACCGCCGTTAACGGCGACGACGCCTCAGGGCAACGCATGCAACGACAATCGCCAGCAACACCAAACCCTGAAAATTGATGCGGCTTATAGCGAAGCCCGAAGGAACGATAAAACTGTCATAGAACATGTCGAGCAGGCCGATAAACACCAGAAACGCGATGAAGATCCAGAACACGCGACTCCTTAAAATGGGAGTAAACATGTCGAGCACCGAACCGCCCGAGGAAGAGCCCTGATAGCCAATCAAATCAAACGGCTCATCCTTTTCCACCTCGTCGGCATCGCTCGAAGCGCCTGAAGACTCGGACTCCAAATCGCGACGATCCGTCCAATACCCGGGCACATGGTCGCGCTCACCAAGGTACTCACCGTTTTTGACCACCGGCTCAAACAACATGGCACTCGAAAGATCCTCGAGCTCCTCGCGAATCAACTGGTCGGTGCGAGCGTCATGAGGCTCCTCGAGCTCGCACTCAAGCTCGTACATATGCTCCATAACCCGCTCGTAGTCCTCTTCAGACATATCGTCATCGTAATAGGAGTTCCCGCTCATCGTTCATCCCTCATTCAAGAACCGAATCCCTTTTGGACAACTCAAGTGTAGAAATCCATGCCAAGCAAGCGTTGCGCAACATTGCCGGGAACGAGACGGATCCGCTCTCAAAACGCCCCAGCACAGACCGTTCCGCATTGCAATTTGCGCACTCGCGGATGTTGCGCAACGTTCTCGCCCATCGGGGCGGTAGCGTTCGAGTTAGCAAAGCCACGAGCCCTAAAACCCGGGATCGTCGGCTTCCACCGCATACGAAAGAAGGAACGATGGACGAGATTTTTGAGCATCTGCTTCAAGATACCGACCGCGGGATCTCGATCAACCAGATTGTCAATCGCATCGTGTTTCCCAACCACGATATCTGCATGCAGGCCAAAGCTGCCCTGGAGCGAGACTATGGCGAGTTCTGCTTTGCTGCCGTGATCCCCGATTACGAGGACTTCCAGCACATGGATCCGACCGACGCCATCAATGCCGCCCTGGAAACCTGCGGGTCCGACGGCGAAGAGGTCACCAACGTCGTCTGGGGCTACAACTCGCTCCAGTACGAATACAACGGCATCCCCTCGCTGGAGGTTGCCAAGACTATCTCCAAGATGATCGGCGTTCCCGTCTACTACGAGTACACCGATGCCGATGAGATCGCCGCCGGCGCCGTGATCGCCGATGCGCAGGGCGATAGCGTCTCGTTTGCAAACGTGGTCGACAAGAGCTGCTGGGTGTATTTCCCGGAGGGGTTCGACGGTGCCACCGACACCCTGTTCCGCTGCGGCATGGGAACCATGTCCATGCCCGACGGAAGCCAAAAGTACTTTGAGGACACCACCGACCCCATCATGCGTTCGTATGCGCAGCGCGGAAACGTGTCCCTGTACTTCGACTTTCTCAAGGACCAGTTTGGCGCCCAAGAGGAGCCCCAGCCGGCGCCCTCGCGCAAAAAATCGTCTTCTGCGGCAAGCAAACGCAAAAAGAAGTCGACCAAGACGCAGGAGGTCGCAACCGCCACCATGGACGCATCGGACGTTGACGTGCTCTTTAGCCATCTAATCGAAGAGACAGGCAGTCAGATCCAGCCCCAAAGGGTCATTAACCGCATCGTCTTTCCCGGACACAATGCTTGCATGCAGGTAAAGGAGACCCTGGAACAGGAATTTGGCGGCTTTTCGCTCGCCACGCTGATACCCGCAATCTCCGACCTTGGCGATTTAAGCCAGCCGCAAAACGCCGCCATGTGCATCCATATCTGTGGCGCCCTAGGCGGACGGACATTCAACGAGATGTGGGGCTACAACTCGCTTCAATACGAATACGACGGCATCCCGCTGCTGCGAGCTGCAAAGGCACTCGCCGGCCTGCTCGGGGCGCCCGTTTATTACGAGTATGTAGTGACCAACGGCTACAAGGCCGGAGCATGGCTAGCCGATCCCGATGACGACGACGTCTCGTTTGCGGCAAGCCTCACTAAAAGCCAGTGGACGTTCTTCCCCGACAACAGCCAGTACCGAGATGCCACGGCAGTTCGTTGCGGCGTGGCGACCGTCACGCTTTCCGTGACCCAAAATGGCGTGCCCCAGGACCGCGAGGTCTCGTTTGCGGACACGTTCAATCCCATCATGCAAAAGCTGGCAACCCGCGGGACCGTCTCCATGTATCTCGACCTGATCAATGCAAACTACAGCTCGTTTGCAGACCCATCGGACGATGACGACGAAGATGAGGATGACAAGCCCCAGGCAGAGTCCGATGCCCAGGCGTCGGGCAACGTCTACATGTCCCAAGCCATGGGTGCGATGACGTTTCGCATCGTCTTTCCCAATCATGACTGCTGCGAGTATATCCGCGATGATCTCGAAAAGTGCTTTGGCGGGTTCTCGCTCCAGGCGATTTGCGGCACACCCGACGGTACGTTTGACTCACCCGATGAAGTCCTGTCCACCATGGCAGGTCACGGAATCCCCGATGACGCGACCGATGTCGAATGGGGCTACAACTCCGTGCGCTATCGCGTGGCGCACTCCGTGCCCAACGCCGTCGTTCTCGAGACGTTGGTCCAGCACTACAACATTCCGCTGTACGTCGAGTATTTCGATGAGCTTAAACGCGCGACTGGCGCTGCCATTACGATCCCCGACATGGCAAACCCGACCGCATTCATCCCCGGTACACTCGGATGCAAAGAGCAGATGTACTTTGACCATGGCAGCGAACCGGAAGGCTACGTTGCGCTTCGATGCGGCTACTGCCAGGCAGTCTCCGATGATGGCAAAACGCGCATTTCCTTTGTCGACGACCCGTCGCAGTCGGTCATGGCGGAAATGGCAGAAGAAGCATCGGTCGGAGTCTACGTTAGGCTGCTTAAAAAATTCGATCTTGAGCAAGTTCTCCCCGCTGGATATCAGAAACCGGCTTCTCGTCCCGCCGCAAGTTCCAAAAAGAACACCTCGACCTCCTCGGCAGAAAAATCGAAAATCAGCCTGTGGATGAACCCCATTGCAGAAAAGCATGTCTGGAACTCCCTCGATGCCTACGGTCAAAAGCAGGGCAAGCAAAATGACATGAACATGTTCTTTTTGGAGCCGCTCTATCGCGGCGGCGATCAGATCCGAGACCCATTTGGATTTGCCACAGGCCGCAAACCTTTACCGGCTTATGCAAGCCACCAGGCGCACCGCAAGGTTATCGACGCCGCCCTTACTACCGACATAGAAGTCGGCGCGCTTGTCGCGGGGCTTCTCGGCCAAGACCTGTTGACATCCGAAGAGCTCAACGCGCTGCACCGCGACATCGAGCTCAAGGCCCAAGGCACAAGCGCCATCGCCACCGGAAGAGGTGCCGCACTCGAGAGCCGCTGCGACTCGGTTTGCTACCTTATTGCAAAGCTCCGGAGCCATGACGGCGACAATAGCCAGCGCTTTATGATGTGGATGGCGGACACCGACCAAGCCGTACGCGTAAAGTTCTACGGCGAGGCGCCGGCAATCGGCGCGCCCTTTACGTGCCGCTTTAGCGTAGTGGAAAATGACGTCATTACGTACTGGATGCCCGTCGAGGGCGAGAAGGGCTTCTCTCGCTATAAGCAAATTCCCGAGGGAGGACGCATCGACGTCTCCACGGCAAAGAGCGACTCTGCCGCCATGAGCGCCCTGCGCAAGGCCAACGCGATGTTCCTTAAGACGTGCGGACTCAAGCAGACCGCACCGTCCAAAACGCGCATGACCCCGGAGCAGTCGCAACGATTTAGCGAGCTGCGAGAGAAACTGGGTCGTAAAACGGGCTATGCCCTTACGGTGCTCTTCTCGCGCTGCGTACTCTGCAGCGCCGAAGCCGACCGATTCCTCGAGCTCATGGAGCACGCCGCTGCCGCGCACGATCGTGGAGAGGTGATCGACGTCGACGATACCGAGGTCGTAGAGCACAAGGCCGTTTACATGGTTGGTCCGATCTCTACCGAGGATGGTACTTGTCAGCTCTACAACCCCAACACCGTCAACTTTGAGGACTTTAGGTTCCAGCCCAACCTGCTCGAAGACTTCCATACCGACCTGCCCCGTGGCGGCAGCTTTATCAACATTGCAACGAGCGTCGTTGAGTCGGACGTCATCGCCGCCTGGGCGGGCTACAACCCGGGCAACGCCCAGCGCTCGGCGCGCTACTAGAGAGCGATTGGCACGGCCAAGCCATGTATCTGTTGCGCGGCATCGGCCCTGGACGTCGAACCGCGCCGTCCACGATGTTGCGCAACAGAATGCAGCGCAGGCGACCTAGTATGCGAAGTAACAGGCGCGCGAAGGTCAGACGCATCGAATCTGGCCTTCGCGCGCAACACAAATCATCGCAGGGAGCACACCATGGCGCGTGACACATCAAACGATCCGGTTGTCAACTTGCCGCTCGCTTACAAGTTCGACGGCAACGGCAACATCATCCAGAAAGTCTTTTTTGGCGTAAATGCGGTATTCGGCCCCGTCTGGTACTGGTGGTACTTCAAAAGCAATCGTGATCCCAACTTTTGGCTCGGTGACAGCGAAATGGACGGCTATGATCCCGATGAATGCGCTACCGAGTTCCAGCGCCGCATGGATAACTTTACGCCCGAAGAGAGCTGCAACCTCTTTGAAGTCGCAAAGTATTGCGACCGCATGACGGGTGTTACCGTCTTTGACGTCGTAAACGGGCGAAATGTAAACGAGCGACACCTGGATGACTACTACACCGGCTACGACCTTGGCATCGAAGATGATGACGAGGACGAAGAAGACGACACAGACATCGAGATGGAGTTTGAAGGGCAACCTGTTAGCCCCCAGCCGATGCGCGTATGCGACGAGGGCCCCTGCCAGTTTATGCTGCCGCCCGTTTTAAACTGCGGAACGGACGACGGTTCTGGCTACGAGGTCGAGATTCCCCTGCGCGCCAAAACGACCAAGAGCGGTACTCCACAGGAGCGACTATCGTTCTATATCCCCGCCGACGTCGCCGTACAGTGGTTCCGCGAGGTCACGGACGAGCCGCGGGCCGACTACCAACTGTTCCAAACTGTTTGGATGGATCGGGCCAATCGGCTTGAGAACCCGCACTTTGTCGACCACCTGTTTTCCTATGCGTTTTGGCAGGAGCGACTGCTGCGCATCCTGCACTACACGTACAAACGTGGCAAGGTGCAGAGTGTGCGCATCGTTGCCGACTACGAAGGCGACGCCGCCGAGTTTATTGACAAGTACTACCCGGAGGCCGAGGTCATCGGTCATCAGGGCAATGAGAACGCCTTTGAAACGGGAGCCGCCTATCTGGTGGACCTCACGCTGGACTACAAATACAAGGGCGACAAGCTTGTCGAGAAAAAGACGTTCTCGGTCCTTGGCAGCTTTGGACGCGAATGGTATCGACTCTTTAGCGGCAATCCCAACGCCACCGTTGATGATTTCTATGCATGGTGCGAACAAACCGACACCTACGAACCCCTACGTCAGGCAGCCGAAACCGCCGGCGCAATCGTTCAGTACACCACCTACGGACTAAAGGACGGCAAGCTCACCAGCAAGCGCACCGAAGATCTCCAAGGCCGCACGAATGTCGAGATTAACGAGGCGGCCGAGCTGAGAGACCGCATGTTTACGTAGGCGGCAACAGGCCCAGATCACGTTATCCGTTCATCTCTATACTCACAGGAGGTACCTACTTTGATTTCTCCAATCTGTTGGTCCGCGGCATTCCTCGTCGCTCTCGTCGCGCTCTGCTATTCCATACACTTGGAACGGCACAACTATCAGCACAAACTCTTTGGCTTCGAGATCAATTCCAACCGTCGCATCGTCGCCTTTGGAATTCTTGCTCTTGGCGCTTTTTGCCTATTTGCCCCCGTTACCTGGGCGCAGTGCTTTTCCTCGGATCTTGGTGAGGGCTGGGAGCCGGGAGCCTTCAACTTTATTAGCTGGGTCATCACCAACTTCTTTGCCGTGGGATGGACAACGACCATCCAGACCGGCCTCACCGATGTGACGTCAACCGTCTATAGCGCTATTCCCCTTGGCGGCAGCATTGCCGGCCAGGTATTCAACCTGCTCTATTCGCTGCTCACACTTGCATACATCATCGCCCTTCCCGTTGAAATTGGCCTGTTTGCCTTCAACGCTGTTGCCACGCGTCTCTCGGGCAGCGTTATCAAGCGTCATCTCAAGTATG
>CABSNH010000079.1 GCA_902478985.1 uncultured Collinsella sp. | reverse complement strand
GGTATCGGTGCCGTCCAAGCGGTAGCCCGTGCAGTCGCAAAGCGCGTACGCTCCGGTGGCGTCCATTACGCGATACTGCATGTAGTGGAAGTGCCACGTGCTGTTTATCACCATATCGAGCTCGGCGCGTACGTTGTCGCGGTCCTCGGGGTGGACGCGGGCGAGCCACATATCGACTGAGTTAAAAGGGTGCTGGGAAGGCAGGTCAAAATCGCGCACGGCGTTAACCGACCATTGCGATTCTCCCGTATCGAGATTGAGGATGAACGGATAGCGCGTCTCGGAGCTCATGGAGATCGCTTGGAACACCCGGTCGTTGCACGGAAGCTGTTCGGCAATTGGGTGTAGCGGCGCGTCATCGTCTTTCGGTTGCTGCACACGATGCATAAGCTTATAGCGATACATCTTGCGATCGGCATCCATCGTCATCTGGCGACGCGTGTCGCCAGCAAGTGGATCGACGCGCGAGCAGCCAAAGCTAAAGCTGCCGATCATGGGCGCCTTGCCACCTGAGCTCGCTTCGATCAGTCCGGCACGTACCTGCTCCAAGCGCTGCTCGAGTTCAGTCTCGTTTGCGGAGAGCGAGATGAGCACAAACTCGTCTCCGCCGATACGGAACAGCATCTCATCGTGCTCCATGGTTTTGGAGAGCGTGCGACAGATGCTCAGAATATAGCGATTGCCTTCGGCGTGGCCAAACCTATCATTGCAATGTTTGAGATGGTCGATGTCAATATAGGCGCAGGTGAAGGGGTCGCCTTTGTGCCAGAGTTGCTCGACGTGACGGTCGAATCCGTTGCGGTTGCCCAAGTTGGTGAGCGGGTCGATATAGGCGTTGCTCTCAAGCAGCCGGCGCTCTTGTTGCAGGACGGCATGCGTCTTTTGCAGTTGCTCGCCAACGGCGCGTAGCCCAGCAGGCAGCGCGGCAACATCGAGTTCGGCGGTCGAGATGCCGTTCGCAAGTCGCTGAAGATAGGCAATAATCGATTGCTCGCCCAGGCGATATGACTCGTTCATGATGGATAACCTCCTTGGGCAGAACAACGGTTTGTATCATATCCCCAATTCGGCTTGGATTGGGGATATAAGTTAGTTAATGGAGACAAATGCTCCCTTCGGCGGTGGCGTTTTGCGCGTGAGCGTATCAGTTGTCATTGTCACCATCGAGCAATGCCTCAAAATCCTTCGCCGGCATGGGGCGGTAGTAGAGGAAGCCCTGAGCGTAGCGGGCGCCCATTTGTCGTAGCATGTTCGCCTGCTCTTTTGTCTCGACGCCTTCGACCACGACGGGCAGATGAAGCGACTGCGCCATTTCGAGCATCGATGAAATGATTTGCGTGCTGCGGCCTTGATCGCGGTCGGTGGGTACAAAGGTGCGGTCGAGCTTGATGACGTCGACGTTGACGTTCTTGAGCATCGCGAGCGTGGACTGGCCGGTGCCAAAATCGTCCATATAGGTCGAGAAGCCTCGGGTGTGCAGGTCGGCTGTCAGTTTGTCCACGGCTTCGGATTCTCCCGTATAAGCCGTCTCGGTGATCTCGATACGCATGAGCTCGGGCGGTAGGTTGTATTGGGCGGCGAGCGCCCCCATATGTTCGGCAACGTCGCAGGCAAGGATATCCACGCGCGACACATTAAGCGAGACCGGAACCACGCGAAGTCCTCGATCGATGCGCTCGCGCAGCCACGAGGCGATACTCTGCCAAATGTACTTGTCGAGCGTCACCACAAAGCCGCTTTCCTCGAGTGCGGGGATAAACGTTGCGGGCGAAATGAGAGAGCCGTCCTTGTCAATCCAGCGGGTGAGTGCTTCGGCACCAATAATCTCGCCGGTTTCCATATCGACCTGGGGCTGCAAGTGGTAGGTGATGCGACCGTCTGAGAGCGCGTACTGGAATTCGGTCAGCGTGCGGTGGAACACGACTTCGCGCTCGTACTCCGCGGGGCAGAAAATGGCAATGCGCTCCTTAAAGTCGCTTTTTGCGCGCCGATTGGTAAACATGGCCTTTGCCTGCGCATCGATGGTGATTTCCTCATTGGAGTCGATGGGGTAAACGCCCATGGACGGCCAGAAACCTACGCCGTCATCATGCCTGGCTACTGCCTCGCGAACGCGGTTGTAGATTTGATGGACGGTGATGTGTTTAAAGGGGATGAGTATGCAAAAGTCATCTTGGCCCCAGTACCCTGCGACACCCATATCGGCATTCTCGATGTCCTTGAGGGCCGTGCCCACATCGGCGAGTACGCGGTCGCCCTCGGCCTGGCCGTGCCATTCGTTAAACAGGCGCATGTGGCCCATGTCGACCGTGGCGATGCACCAGGCGCCGTCGCGCCTTGCCTCGAGAAATGCGTTGGCGCGCCGCATAAACTCGCTGGGTCGATAGAGGCCCGTGAGCGAGTCGATACGTTCGGCGATGGCGCTTTTGCGCTCCACCTCGGGTATGGGGAGGCTGTCGTTGGGAACAAGCCCGCCGGCCGTGCGAAGGCGACGCTCGAGTTCGCCTAAAACGGCGGTCGCTTGATGAGTTAAGTGTTCGTAAAAGGCCGGGACGAAAAGGCAGACGGGAGTAATGGTGTCGCCCGCGATTTGAACAGGAGCGAAAACGGCATCTTTGAGGTGGCGGGTCAATTGCTCGAATGCCTCGTGGTCCAAATCGTTGCTGAGTACGACGAACTGGACGCTTCGTGAACGGAAGACCCGGCTTCTGCCGCGGGTGATCGACAGCATGCGGCCTGCGTATTCGGCAAGCATGTTGTCGACAGCTTCGGCCCCGTAGAGCTCGTTGAGATTCGCTGTGCCACGAATGCGCACCGCTATAAGCCCCGTCTCGCAACGGTCGCGACGGCAGGCATCGATGGCGTTGACCAGCATGCGCTGCGTTCCGAGGCCCGTGGCGGCGTCGACGGTTTCGGCAAGCGAGTGGTTGACGAGCTCGCCGACATAGAGCGAGGGGACATTTCCGTCGCCGTCGACGCGAAACCCGCGAGCACGGCAGAGGACGTAGTCGCCGGCGGCATTGCACACACGGTACTGCATGACGCGACGGTGCTTGGTGCCGTTGAAAATCAGGTCAATATCATCGGTAAACGCTTCAAGGTCGTCGGGATGGACGCGCGTTTTCCAGTAATCGCGACAGTTGTCTATGTGCTCCGAGGGAAGGCCAAGATCGCGCAAGGCACCTTGTGACCAAAGGGTGCGATGTTTGTCCAAGTTTTCGATAAAGAAATAACGGCCCTCGTTGAGCATCGAAAAGGCGTCGAAAATGCGATCGCTTATTTCGAAGTCGTCGGCGTGGGCTTGCGTGATATTGCGTCGATCGAGGTGCATGGCATGACGTAGCTTGTAGTCGTACATGCGATGGTCAGCATCGAGCGTCATGCGATTGGGGGCTTCGCCCAGGGCGGGGTCGGCATGTGACACTCCATAGCTAAACGAGTGGGGCATCTCGGAATCGTTGTTTTTGAGCAGGAGCGTTCGGCAGTGTTCCAGACGTTCGACGAGGTCGTCCTCGGTTGCAATCGTAGACAGGATGGCAAACTCGTCGCCTTCCAGACGAAATGCCGCTTCGTCCACCTTCATATACAGCTTGAGATAGAGGCTTACCTGCAAAATATAGCGGTTGCCCTCGTCATGGCCAAAGACGTCATTACAGTGCTTGAGGTTGTCGATATCGATGAACGCCATGGTAACGGGGACGTCCTGCCCCCAGAGCTCCTCGAGGCAGCGAGTAAAGGCACCGCGATTGCCTAACCCTGTGAGGGGGTCGGTAAAGGCGGTCTTAATCAGATCGTCCTGACGCTCGAGAAGGTCACGGACGGTCTTTTCGAGCGTCTCGGTGTAATTGCTGACAGTTTCCATGTTCTAAGCGGCTTTCTGAGGTCGGGGCGGATTGCGTTGGTCGAGCCCGTTGTGTACACGCGTCGTTGCTCGGCGCTTTGCGTGTATCCAGGCCCCGCCTTGCTGCGTTGTCGGGTGAATTTGCCGGCTAATGTTCGCTGTTGATAACTGCTGAGTAGTATAAACAACAGTACACAATTGTATATGGGCGTACATGCTGTAGGCGGCTATTATTCGCCAAACGGCAGCGCCTGGGTGCGCATGAAAAATGCGACTGGGACGGTATATGTTGACGGGTATACTTGTTCCGTTTAAATTTGCGGGGACGGAGATGATCGCGTGGCACAGTCAAATATGACGCGTACGGTGGGGCTTGCGCTCGAGGGAGGCGGCTACCGCGGTATGTATACGGCGGGCGTGCTCGACGTCTGGATGGAGCACGGTTTGGCCTGCGATCATATGGTGGGCGTTTCGGCGGGCGCGGCGTTTGGCTACAACTTTAAATCGCGGCAGATTGGGCGCGCCATTCGCTACAACAAAGCCTATTGTGCCGACAAGCGCTATGCGAGCGTGACAAGCTGGCTGCGAACCGGTGACATGTTCAATGCCGATTTTGCCTATCACGAGGTGCCCATCGAGCGTGATCCCATCGACTTGGAGGCGTATCGCGCCTGCCCCATGCGGTTTACGTGCGTGTGTACCGATATCGAGACGGGCAAGGCCGTCTACCACGACCTGCCCTATGGCGACGAGCGCGATATCGAGTGGATTCGGGCATCGTCGGCGATTCCTGTGGCGACGCGTCCTGTCGTCATTGAGGGCCGTAAGTATCTGGATGGTGGCGTGGCTGATTCTATTCCCAGCGCATGGCTGTTTGCGCAGGGGTATGACCGCAATATCGTGGTACTCACGCAGCCGGCGGGCTTTGTGAAGCAGCCTAACAGCGTGATGCCCATGCTGCGGCGCGTGTTCCGTCACTACCCGGAATTTGTTGCAGCGCTTGAGCATCGGCATGAGGTCTACAATGCCACGCTCGATGACCTGGCACGTCGCGAGGCTGCCGGCGAAATCTTTGTGGTACGGCCGAGCGAATCGGTGAAGGTGCCATCGCTGTGCCGCGAACCGGATGAGCTCGAGCGCATCTACCAGGTCGGCCGCCACGATGCGGAGGTGACCTTGCCCGCGCTGGAAGCGTATCTGGCGGGGTAAGGGTCGCATACGGAAAGCGCATCCCAGAATGGACGTCCAAACTGGGATTCGCTTTCCATTGCTGAAGATATGAGGCTGCGAATCAGCTGCTCGGCCTATGCCTATGCTTGCTGCCAGGTGTCGACAAGCTCCTTGGCCGCGGCGTAGGGGTCGTCGGCGCTGCAGACGGCGCTCACCACAAAGAAGCCGTCGACGCCGGTGGCCTTAAGCTGCGGCAGGTCGGCTGTCTTGACGCCGCCGCCCACCACGATGGGCACGGGGCTTGCCGCGTGGAGTGCGGCCAGGTCCTCAAAGCTCTTGGTGATGATGGAGCCATCGGCTGCGCGTCCGCAGTCGCGCTTGGTCTCGGTCTCGTGGAGCGGGCCGATGCCCAGGTAGTCGACCAGGCTCATGTCGGCGGTCTTGACGTACTCGAGCATCTCCTCGCAGCGGGCCGAAAGGCCCACGATGGCATTGGGGCCCAGCAGCTTGCGGCAGACCTCGACGGGAATATCGCTCTGGCCCACGTGCACGCCGTCGACAGCAATACCCTGCTCGCGCGCGGCGAGTACGCAGTCCAGGCGGTCGTCGATCAGCAAGGCGACCTGACCGGTCTTGCCGGCCTGTGCGATTGCCTGCGCGGCGTCGCCAGTCAGCGCGATGATCTCGCGGGCGCTTGCCACCTTGGAGCGCACCTGAATGCAGGTAAAGCCTGCGTCGAGCGCCTGGGCCACCACATCGCCCACGGGGCGCCCCAGCGTGTTTTCGGGGCCGAGTACCAGATAGGCCGAGATATCAAGGTTGTCGCGGATGCTCATCGTGCTTCCTCCTGCTTTTTGATCTGCGCTTCCATGCGCTCGAGCTTGCCGGTCATGGTGTCGGTAAATCCGGGCCGAATATCGGCTTTGAGCACGACTTCGGTGCGGATGCCCTTGCTCGCCAACACAAAGGTTGCGTCGCGCACGACCTGCATGACCTCGTCCCAGTCGCCCTCGATCTCGGTGAACATCGAGGTGGTGCGGTTGGGAAGGCCGCTCTCGCGAATGACGCGCACGACCTCGGCGACCTCGGCGGACAGCTCATCGCCGGTGCCGCACGGGGCGATGGCCACGGCGACGAGTGTGTTCATGCCGGTATTGGTTGCGGGCTCGGACATGGCTTATGCCTCCTCGAGCTCGAGCTGGTTGTTGGCGATGTCTTGGGCGGTCGCGCGGTAGAGCTCGTCGATAAAGGCGACCTTAAAGCTTGCCGGGGCGTCGGCGACAGCGGCGGCACGCGTGCCGGCCACGTTGTAGACGGCGGTGCCGCAGACGGCTGCCGTAAACGGGTCGGCAGCGCAGGCGTACACGGCCAGCACGCCGCCCTGCGAGCAGCCGCAGCCGGTGATTTTGGACATGAGCGGGCTGCCGCCGTTGGACTTTGCCACCGTCGTGCCGTCGGTGATCAGGTCGACTTCGCCCGAGACGACCACGGCGCCGCCGGTGTAGCGGGCGAGCGCCACGGCGGCATCGCGGGCGGCGTCGACCGTGTCGGTGGTATCGACACCGCGTACGCGGCTCAGATCAGCCGCCTCGCCCTCAAGACCCCACAGACCGGCGAGCGCGATAATCTCGGAGGCGTTGCCGCGCACGATGGCGGGTTTGTACTGCTTGAGCTCGTTTACCAGCTGGGTGCGCAGGCTACCGATGCCCAGGCCCACCGGATCGAGCACCCAGGGCTTGCCGGCGTCGTGTGCCGCCTTGGCCGCGCGGGGAATCGTCTGCTCGTAGATGGGGAAGAGCGTGCCCATGTTGAGATAGATGGCGCCGCCGCCGGCAACGAGCGCCTCGCCCTCGTCGGGCAGATAGACCATGGCGGCCGAACCGCCCACGGCGAGCTGCGCGTTGGCGACAAAGTCAATCGTCACCGTGTTGGTGATGGAGCCGGCCATTGGATTGGTGGCGCGAATCTCATCCACGGCCTTGACCACATTTTGCTTAAGCTGTTCCGAATCAATCACTGCACATGCCTCCTTGGCATAGAAAAGGGGCGCTGTGCATAGACAGCGCCCCTGTAAAGGCGGCATGCTCCCTACGCCAGCATTAACTGACAGGTTCAAAGGATTGGGCCCCATGCCCTCTCAGCCTTGTGGTTTGCACCGCCGGCACTCCCGCATCGAATCTGTTGTTCCCTATACTAACGCACCTGCCAAAAAGGGACAGGTTTATTTTGGCAGGT
>CABSNH010000078.1 GCA_902478985.1 uncultured Collinsella sp. | reverse complement strand
TTTCTGCCTGTCTCGTGGGCTCGGAGATGTGTATAAGAGACAGACTCGATGCCGGAAGCGGGTTATCGTCGCGGTTGAGTAGGTGACGCAGAGTCTTGGATGCGACCTTGGCGGCGACGGCGGTGCCTATCGCCAAGATGACGGCCCAGATGATGTTGTGGACCCACCGTTGCTCAAAGAAATGAAGAATCGGCTCAAACAATTCCATGTAGGGAAAACCTCCTAATGATTATTCAACCATGATACCCACCAAAAAGCCCGTCCGATCACATCGGACGGGCTTCTGTGCTCGATATAAGGTTTGCATGGAGGGGCTGCAAGGCCCGGCGGTGTAGCTTAGCGGCGGCGCATCCAGATAATGCCGAGCATGATGACGATGATGCCGCCGATGAGGCATGCGCCGACCACGGCCAGCGTGCGGTCTCCCGTTGCGACAAGCTTGCCGGTTGTCTTCTTGGCGCTGGTTTTCGTGGTCGTAGTAGTCGTGCCGGGCTTGGGCGAGGGCTTAGGCGTTGGATTCGGATTGGGCGTGGGGTCCACGGCTGCGGAGCTGAAGCTGATGGTGCCGGCGAGCCCGGCCATCTTGTTCTCCCAGTCGCTCTTCCCGATCAGCGCTCTGATCGCCGCCTCGCATGTGCCCCACTCGGTGCGCTTGGTGGCATTTGCGAAAGTGGGAAAGTCGGTCGTGTTGGTAATGATGTAGTTGTTGGTGGCGACGGTGTAGTTCTTGGCGGGATCGAGCGTGCTGCCATCCTTGGTGAGCGTGGCGCTCACAATGCGCTTGCCTTCGGGCTGCGTCCAATCAATCGTCACGTTAATGCCGCCAAAGGAGAGAACGCTGCCAGAGTCATCGCGCCACTTGTACTTGTCTTGCGCCTCCTGCTCGGTGTGGCCGGCTGCCACATAGGCCTGCTGAAGCTCGTAGCTGTCGTTGCAATCGTCGCTGATCTGCAGTGAGTGCTCAAGCGCTGCGAGGAAGTTTGCGCCGGTCATGCCCCAGGTCTCCACGGTGTTGCCATAGGGCGAGATGGCGACGACGTTGCCGGCGGTCACATCGCCCGCCGCGATGCCGCCGCGGATGCCGCCCGCGTTTTCGATGGCGAGGTCTGCCCCCGTCAGGGCAAGATAGGAGCCGCAGATAACATGCCCGATGGTCTGGGCTTTGGTGGTGTCGCCCGCTTTGCTGGGGCGAAAATCGGTGGTGCGCACCATTTCCCAACCATGCGTGCCCGCGGCGTCCTCGCCGTAGAAATAGTCGGCGGCGGATGTGCCGAGCACCTTGTTCGACTCGATTTCAAAGGCGTCGTCGAGTGGCTTGATTTTGTTATTGCGAACCTCATCGAGTTGACTCTGGTAGAAGGCGCCCTTGTCGGGGTCGGCCAAAAGGTCGTTGACGTTCTTGGCGGTGTAGAGCTTCTCGTCGCTGTCGTCTGCAGGGACCGTGACCATGTCATCGTCGGTCGTCTCAGTGCCATTCGTGTCGTACTTGTACGGAATGGAAAGCAGACCGACCTCGGCAAAGGCGCTGCCCGCCTCGACGACGCGGACCGGCTTGCCGTCGGTCCCCGTCACGTTTTCGTCTAAGTTGATGTGCTCGTGGCCCGCGACCAGTGCATCGACCCCAACGAGCTTTGCAGCAAAGGTCTTGGCGTTGAGCGTGTGCGCGATGCAGACGATAACGTTGCAGCCCTCATCCTCGCGCAGTCGCTTGGCCTCGGCATTGATGGCGACTGCCGCATCCGAGAACGACGTGCCCCGGACCAGGTCCGTGCGCAGGGAGGATCCCAGCGACTCATCCATGGCACCCACGACGCCGACCTTGATGTTGTAGTCGAATGTGGAGTGATCTTCGCTGTCCTCCCAGGTACGATCGAGCGTCTTGGTGATGCTCGAGCTCCATACGCCGCTCGTAGACTTCGCGTTTGCGCAGAGCATGGCGAAGGGCGTGCCGGTGGTGCTGTAGCCGGTCATGGTACGGAGCTTGTCCGCGCCGTAGCTCCAGTCGTGGTTGCCCGGCGTGGTCGCGTCGTAGCCGTTCGCATAAAAGGTGTCCATGAGCTCGGCGATGCTCTTGCCCTCGCTCATGGTGGCAAAGGACTGCCAGTGGAAGGTATCGCCCGCATCGAGCAGAAGATCGGGGGCACTGTCTTGAGCGCTATAGAGAACCGCCAGTCCGTCAAAGCCGACAGTGCCGGTACCCTTGCTTGCGTTGTAGCTGTACTTGTAGCTGCCGTGGATATCATTGGTGTGCATGACGGCCACGGAGCCGTCAATAGCGGCGGGCAGGTTCCCCGCGAAAGCGAGGCTTGGGATGCCTGTGAGCGCGCCGGCAAACAACGCGGCAGCTAACGCAAGGCGGGGGATTCTTTTCATGGCAGTCTCCTTACTCTTTAACAAAAACCACCACAAAGGTGCCTGTCCCCTTTGTGGTGGTTTTCTAGGTCGTTAGCTCAGCAGCATGCGGTCGTTGGCGAGCTCGCCGCCCGAGACCTCCTCGAACTTCTGCAGCAGGTCGGCAACGGTGAGCGACTTTTTTTCGTCGCCTGCCACGTCGTAGATCACGTGACCCTCGTGCATCATGATCAGACGATTGCCCAGACGGATGGCGTCGTTCATGTTATGCGTGACCATGAGCGTGGTCAGGTGATGCTCGTCGACGATTTCCTCGGTCAGATTGAGCACCTTAGAGGCCGTCTTGGGGTCGAGCGCCGCGGTGTGCTCGTCGAGCAGCAGCAGGCGTGGCTTGGTGAGCGTGGCCATGAGCAGGGTGAGTGCCTGGCGCTGGCCGCCCGAGAGCAGGCCGACCTTGGCGTTGA
This sequence comes from uncultured Collinsella sp., assembly GCA_902478985.1. Lineage (GTDB taxonomy): Bacteria > Actinomycetota > Coriobacteriia > Coriobacteriales > Coriobacteriaceae > Collinsella. The sequence goes on along the minus strand of CABSNH010000078.1, from coordinate 4,756 downwards.
GGCGCGTGTCCAGACCAAGGTCCAGGCGCTTGAGTAGCTCAACGTACTCGTCCTTCTCGGCTTTGGTGACGCCCCACGAAAGACCGCGATGCTGGCCGCGGCGCTTGGCGAGGGCCAGGTTCTCGGCAATTTGCATGTCGGCTGCGGTGCCGCGCATGGGGTCCTGGAACACGCGGCCCAGGTACTTGGCGCGCTGCGACTCGCTCAGGCGCGAGATGTCGGTGCCGTCGAGCTCGATAACGCCCGAATCGAGCGGATACACGCCGGCAATCATGTTGAGCAGCGTGGACTTGCCGGCGCCGTTGCCGCCGATCACGGTTACAAAATCGCCATCATTGAGGGTAAGGTCGACGCCGGTAAGCGCGCGCTTCTCGGTGACGGTGCCCTTGTTAAAGGTCTTCTTGACGTGCGAGAGCTTAAGCATCTGCCTCATCTCCCTTCGTGTAGGAGCTGCGGAGCTTATAGCGCTCCCAAACCACGGGCACACACAGGGCCACGGCGACGATCACGGCGGAGAGCAGCTTCATGTCATTGGCGTCCATGCCCAACTGCAGCACGATGGCGCGGATGAGGAAGTACACCACGGAGCCAAAGACGGCGGAGGCAAGACGGACGCTAAACTGCGTGAGGCCGCCGGGCAGCAGGCGGCCGAGCACCTCGCCGATAACAATGGCGGCAAGACCGATAACGATGGCACCGGTACCCATGCCAATGTCGGCGTACTTCTGGCTCTGGCAGATGAGCGCGCCCGAAAGGCCGATGAGGGCGTTGGAGAGCACGAGGGCGATCATCTTGGTGGAGTTGGTGTTGACGCCCAGAGCACGGATCATGTACTCGTTGTTGCCGGTGGCGCGCAGCGCCGAGCCGATCTCGGTGCCAAAGAACCAATACAGGATGGCAACGATAGCCACAGCGAGCAAGATGCCCAGGATGATGGCGACGGTGGACTGCGGCAGGCCCGTCATGTTGCTGACAGACGAGAAGATAGTGCCCTTGGCAAGGATGGGCGTATTGGATTTGCCCATGATGCGCAGGTTGATGGACCACAGGCTGATCTGGGTGAGGATTCCGGCGAGGATCGCGGGAATCTCAAAGACCGTGGTCAAAATGCCCGTGACCGCGCCCGCGATGGCTCCGGCGCACATGCCGGCCAGCACGGCGAGCAGCGGGTCGACGTTGTTATTGACGATGAGTACGGCGCAGACGCAGCCGCCGAGGGCAAAGCTGCCGTCGCAGGTCATATCGGGGATGTCGAGCAGGCGGAACGTGATAAACACGCCAAGCACCATAATGCCCCAGAGGACGCCCTGCGAAACGGCGCCCTGCAATGCAATAAGCATGCTTCATACCTCCTAGGATAGGGTGGACACGTGAGTCACCATGATAGCGGTAACAATGCATAAAAGAGCTGCGGCCGGATGTTTTGTCTCATCCGTAACAAGCAGGGCGAACGCCGGTCTTTGGCGTTCGCCCCTGTGGCTCAGATATTGAATAACGCAACTATGGCGCGAGTGCGGGTCCTAGACGCGTTACCGCGCATGGCGCTACTCGTCCAGAGCGGAAAGGTCGATGTCCAGCGCCTCGGCCATCTCGTCGTTCTTGACGACGACCAGGTCCTTGCTCGAGAGGCGCTTGATCGGCATATCCTCGGGCTTGGCCTCGCCCTTCAGGATCTTAACGGCCATCTCGCCCGCGGCGTAGCCCAGGTCCTCATAGTTGATGGAGAGGGTGAACAGGCCGCCGGCCATGCACATGCCCTCCTCGCCGGTTACGAAGGGGAGCTTATTCTCCTTGCAGATCTGGCCGACCTGCGAAGCGCCCGCGGCGATGGTGTTATCGGTAGGGGAGTACAGCGCGTCAACCTTGCCCACGGCAGATTCGACGACGGACTGGATCTCGTTGGAGCTCGAGACGGTGAAGTCGGTGTAGTCCAGGCCCAGCTTGTCGAGCTCCTTCTTGGCGGCCTTGATCTGGACGTCGGAGTTGGACTCGGCGGTGCAGTAGAGCAGACCGACCTTCTTTACGTCGGGCAGGACCTTCTGCATCATCTCGAGCTGCTCGGCGACCGGGGTGAGGTCGGAGGCGCCCGTGACGTTGGTGCCGGGCTTTTCGTTGTCCTGGACCAGGCCCGAGGCGGCGTAGTCGGTGATGGCGCAACCCACGATGGGGATATCGGCGGTGGCGCCGGCGGCGGCCTGCGCGGCGGGCGTAGCGATGGCATAGATCAGGTCGACGCCGTCGCCCACGAACTTGTCGGCGATGGACTTACACGTGGACTGGTCGTTCTGGGCGTTCTTCTGGTCGATCTTGACCTTGAGACCGCTTTTCTTGATAGCCTTGACAAAGCCGTCGTTGGCGGCGTCGAGTGCGGAGTGCTCGGTGAGCTGCAGAACGCCGATGGTGTAGTCGGAACCGGCGGCAGCAGAGCCGGAACCAGAGTTGCCGCCGCATCCGGCGAGCGGAGCGAGCGCGAGCAGGCCAGCGGAGACAAGAAGGCTCCTGCGGCTGATGGTGATGTCCTTCATATCATTACCCCCAGTATAAAAATGGCTGGAAACACTGCACTGGGACAAAGTGCAAGTGGAACTATAGTAGCGCTGATGTCCATTTTTACAACAGCCTGGCGGGTTTTTTAATACAGAATCGGATGGGCGGTACGGGTAGTCGAATGGGCGGCGGAGGGTCTTATGCGGCGGAGGAGGCGTCGTCCTCGTCTAGGGCGGCGAAGAGCTTCTTGCCGTCGAGGAGACGTGTGGTGACGTTTCTCATTCGGCCAATCTCTACGGTACGCAACGTGTCATCGGCGCCTCGGGCGTCATAGACCGTTCCCAGCAAATACGAGATGCCGTCTCGTTGCTTGATGGCAAAGGGGCGGAGTGTCATCCGTGCTACTTCGGTTTCGCCACGTGCCGTGACGCTCGAAATATCAAAACTCACCGTGGTTCCGTGGTCGATGGCCTGCTCGACGAGCTCGCAGGTGTCGATGCGCTTGACGGGCGTGCGCGTGGCCTTGGTGGATTTGCCGCCGGCGCTTGGAGCAGGCTCGGGTGCATCGAGGTAGCCGCGAACATCGGCGCTCGCCATGGCGACCAAGTGCTGCGCCATGCTTTTTCGAATGGCGATGGGCGTAGAGCGGTTGCGCATGACCATGCCGTGGAGCCGGATGATCTCTTCATCGGTGAGCGGACGGGTCAAGAGCCGATACCCCACGCCGCGTTTGTACTCAATTTCGTATCCGGCATGGCGAAGTGCGGAGATGGCGGTGTAGATGCTGCGCCGCGCCGCCGAGATGGGCATGCGGGCGGGGTCGTCGGGATGGGCGAGGAGCCGGATCAACTCATCGGAAAGCATGGCCTTGTCCTCGCCGGTGTTCTCGCTTAATAGCTGCAAGATGCGAACGGCGCGATAGGCTGCCATCGACGCGGCGCCCCTAGTTGTGGTGTCGTAGGTTTCAACAGCGGTTTCGGTCATGGTGCCCACGTCCTTTCCGTTTTGGGTGGCGACGGTATGGAGCCTAGGGCGCGGGGTTTTCCCAGGGGCGCAGGGCGCTCTGGGCGGTCGGTAGTCGTCGGCAAACGGCGGTTCGAGTTTTCAACAGCCCTGCCCAACTGACCAAAAACTTGCCAAAAGCTTGACGGATGCTGTTGAAAAAAAGCGTCTCTCGACCGATGTCGAGAGACGCTTATGCGATGAGCATTGGCGTGTGGCGACGCGAGCTAGCGTCCGACGATTAGAAGTCGGCGTTGCCCACGGTGCGCGGGTGCGGCAGGACGTCGCGGATGTTGCCCACGCCGGTCAGATACATGACCAAGCGCTCGAAGCCCAGACCGTAGCCGGCGTGCTTGCAGGAACCGTAGCGGCGCAGGTCAAGGTAGTACTTGTACTGCTCGGGATTCATGCCCAGGTCCTTGATGCGGGCCTCGAGCAGATCCAGGCGCTCCTCGCGCTGGGAGCCGCCGATAATCTCGCCGATACCGGGAACCAGGCAGTCGGCGGCGGCGACGGTCTTACCGTCGTCGTTCATGCGCATGTAGAAGGCCTTGATCTCTGCCGGGTAGTCGGTCACGAAGGTCGGGCGCTTAAAGTGCTCCTCGGTCAGGAAACGCTCGTGCTCGGTTTGCAGGTCGATGCCCCAGCTCACGGGGTAGTCAAACTTGTGGCCGGCGGCGACGGCCTGCTCCAGGATTTCGACGGCCTCGGTATAGGTGACGCGGGCAAAGTCGGAGTTGGCGACATGGTCCAGGCGCTCGATCAGGCCCTTGTCCACAAACTTGTTGAGCATGTTGAGCTCGTCGGGACAGGTGGCCATAACGTCCTTAAGGACGTACTTGAGCATGGCCTCGGCGTTATCCATGTAGTCGTTCAGATCGGCAAAGGCCATCTCGGGCTCGATCATCCAAAACTCGGCGGCATGGCGCGTGGTGTTGGAGTTCTCGGCGCGGAAGGTGGGGCCAAAGGTGTACACGTCGCCAAAGGCCATGGCAAAGTTCTCGGCATTGAGCTGGCCGGACACGGTCAGGCTCGCATGCTTGCCAAAGAAGTCTTGGCTCCAGTCGACCTCGCCGGACTCGGTGAGGGGCGGATTTTTGGGGTCGAGCGTGGTCACGCGGAACATCTCGCCGGCGCCCTCGCAGTCACTCGTGGTGATGATGGGGGTGTTGACGTAGACAAAGCCCTGCTCCTGGAAGAAGCGGTGGATGGCGGCAGCCGCGACCTGTCTCTTATACACATCTGACGCTGCCGACGAACTCTAGGG
>CABSNH010000077.1 GCA_902478985.1 uncultured Collinsella sp. | reverse complement strand
TCAAGTCGACACGCATAAAAAGCCTCCCATTTCTCGTGTCCAAGAAATGGGAGGCGGTTCAAACCGATCGCGGGGCTATTTCTTTAGCTACCCAGGTTTCCTTATGAGTTGCGGTGAAATAAGGACTGTTTGGTGGGCTGAAGCCGCTATTCAATCCCTATTTCACCGCAACTTAGTAGTTACTTACGAATCAGGCGGGCGCAGAAGTGGCCGTCGTAGGAATCGGCGTTTACGGGGACGCTTTGGAAGAGGCCTCGATCGTTCTGGCGTACGGATACGAGCTTCTTGGCCTGATCGAACTCGGGGAGTTGCAAAATCTGCGCCTCGGAAAGCGGTGCCACGCTAAAGCCGGCGCCCTCAGGAGAAGCAAGGAAAGCATCCACCACCTGCGTATTCTCCTCGTCGAAGACCGAGCACGTCGCATAGATGAGCTCGCCGCCGGCAGCCACGCGCGCGGCGGCTTCCTTGAGCATCGACAGCTGCAGTTTGGGCAGCTCAACCGTCACATCCTTTTCGGTCAGGCGCCACGGAATCTCGGGATGACGACGCATGGTTCCGGTGCCCGAGCACGGCGCATCGATAAAGACCGTGTCAAACTTAACCGGCTCGCCAAGCATGGCATCAAACGACGTCAGCACCTCATCAAGCTCGCAGGCATCACCCGAAACCGTACGAACGCCCTGAATACCGGCCTTATGCAGGCGAGCGAGATTCAGATCGCACTTGCGATCATGAAGATCGAGCGCCGTATGCTGACGCCCATAGCCCGCACGCTTGGCCTGGCACATCATCACATAGGTCTTGGTGCCTCGACCGGCACCAATCTCAAGGCAGCTTCCGGGTCGCGTGGCAGCCGTGGCGATAAGCTGTGCGTTGAGATCAGAGGCAACTGCGGCAGCACGCTCAAACACACCCGATGCAACCGTGACCTGCGCATCTATCGGGGCATGGCAGCCCGGGAAGACAGGCGCGACGAGCTGCGAGATATACGGATCGGGCTTAGTCGCAAAGGCGTTCTCATGCAGGGCCAGCGGCGCGGGGGCCAGATTGCCGGCAAAGTTAAGCGCACCCTCGGGCGTGTCAAACGACGCCATAATACGAGCGCACAGCCAACGCGGCAGACCCATCAGGCGCGACAGACGAACCAAGCGTCGCTCAGACTCGTCTACATCGGACGCCGTGGCAAAGTCCTCAACGTTGTCCGCGACCTTATGCAGCACGGCATTGGCCAAGCCAGCGGCGGACTTAGCGCCGCAGCGAACCAGCTCAACACCCTGACTTACAGCAACGCGCCCAGGCGTATGTAAATAGAGCATCTCGAAAGCCGAGATACGAAGCGCCATGCGAACACGCGGCGCAACCTTTTTAGGCTTATCGAGAAACTGGTCGAGCAGCTCGTCCAAAATACCCTGCGTGGCGGCCACACCAAGTGCCAAGCGGGCGGCAAAAGCGGAATCGCGCTGATCAATAGCCTTGGCCGATGCGCGAGAGGACAGCACGTCGCGCGCATACATGCCGCGGCGATCGGCCTCCATCAGCACATCGAGCGCAAGCTTGCGCGCGGGAGACAGCTTGCTCATGACAGAACACCCCACGAAAGATCGGCGCCTTGCAGCCCAGCAGCCCAAGCAGAAGCGGCCATACCACGCTTGCCATCGGGCTTAACCTCGAGCAGTTCAACCGCACCATCGGAAAGGCCAAGGAAAACACGCTTGGCCTTAATGAGAACCTGACCCTCGCCAAGCGACACATCAGCCGGCGCAGCATCGAGCACGCGCACGGTCTTGCCGGCAATCACGCAACGAGCAGGCGCAGTATCGGACGAAGCGAGCACATGACGCACGCAATCGAGCGCAGCCATCTGCGGATCCAGACGCATCTCCAGCTTGGAAATCTTGGCAGCATGGGTAACGAGCGCCTCATCCTGTTCAGTCCACACGGCGGTGCCATCGGCAAGAGAAGGAAGCGTATCGGCAAGCAGTTTGCCGCCCAGCTCGCCAAGCTCCATAGTCAGTGCCTCAGCATGCTTACCGGCAACCGACGTGGAAGCCTGAGCACAATAAGCACCAGTATCCACGCCATGCCCGATGCGCATGATAGAAACGCCAGCAACCTCATCACCAGCAAGAATGGCACGCTGAATGGGAGCGGCTCCACGCCATCGAGGCAGCAAGGACGCATGAACATTCACAATACCGAGCGGTGCCATATGCAGCACCTCATCGGGCAAAATGCAGCCATAAGCAGCCACACAGAAAATGTCAGCCTGGGCAGTCTGGAGCGCCTCAACAACCTCAGGCGTTATACGATTAGCCTCAACAACCGGCAGACCAAGCTCAAGCGCCTTGGCCTTAACAGGAGACGGCTCCAACTTTTTACCACGTCCGCGAACAGCATCGGGACGAGTAACAACAAGCGCAATCTCATTCCCAGCCTCGACGAGCGAAGTCAACGAAGGCACAGCAAAATCAGGCGTACCCATAAACACAATACGCATAAAGAACGTCTCCCCTCAACCAAAGCCGAGACGGCTACAAATAACAGCGGAAAGCCAAGTCACCAGCCCATCCGCAATAACATTTCAACAAGAACAAATATACCCAAAACCAAAGAAAGAGCCGCAATAAAAGCAGCTCTTCCAACAAAGCAATTATCAGCGAAGACGCCCCTCCCTGGCCCAACGGCACCCGGGCGAGACAAGCAGCGTCAACGTAGTCCCCGGGGCGCCCGCCTATATCGTCCCGCGCGCAGTTTCGCAGCGCAGCGAGAATGTTTGAGCACGGGATGGTATAGGCGGGCGCCCCGGGGACGGACAAACCTACTCCGTCTCGCCCGGTCGAGCGCCGCGGGCCAGGGCGTCCTGGTACTCCTTGACAGCCTTGAGCCTCTGCATAGGCTTCAGTCGCTCGAACATGGTGTTGCCGTGTAGGTGGTCGATCTCGTGCTGCAGGCACACGCAGAACAGATCGCCCGTGGCCTCATAGCGAATCAGGTTGGCATCCAGGTCGTACGCCTCGACGACGACATGGTCGGGACGCTCGATCTCGCAGCTAATACCAGGAATGGAAAGGCAGCCCTCGCTAAACGGCACCAGATGGTCGCTCTGCTCCACAATCACGGGATTGATGAGCACGTACGGGTCGTAGTCGTTTTTGTCACTGTAGTCGCAGTCGATGGTGACGAGCTGAATGAGCTCGCCGATCTGCGGGGCAGCCAGGCCGCAGCCGCCGTTCTCGAACATCATCTTCTTCATCTTCTCGGCAAGCGTCTCGATCGCCGGGGTGATCTCCTCGATGACGGCGCACTCCTGGCGCAGACGAGGGTCGGGCGACAGTACGATTCCGTTGGCTTCCATGGCCATCCTTTCGGGTTGTTACATCAAATCATAGGCGTCGACGTCAACGCTCACGCTCACGCCGCGCACAGAGCCCACCTCTTTGAGGCAGGCGTCGATATCATCAGAGACATGGTACCCCACGGGCGACTTCACAAGCAGATGGAAGCGGTAACGGTCCTTGGCTCTCTCGATTACACACGAAGCCGGGCCCAGCACCTGCGGCACGGCACTCCCCGCCTGCAAAAAGTCGGGCGCGGCAGCATGCCAACGGCGCTTGAGGAGCTTTGCAATGCGCCCGATGTAGTCCTGTGCTTCGTCTCGGTTCGCCGACCACACCAAGATGTTGACCAGGCGAACAAAAGGCGGGTACAGCGCGTCGCGGCGCTGGTCCAGGTCGTAGTCGGTAAAGATCGAACGGTCATGCTCAGCGACGGCGCGAATGACCGGGTCCTCGGGCAGGTAGGTCTGGATGATGACCTCGCCGGGGCGATCACCACGACCGGCACGGCCGGCGACTTGCTCCAGCAGATCGTAGGCGCGCTCCCCTGCGCGGAAGTCCGGCAGCTTGAGGGCGAAGTCGGCATTGACCACGCCCACGAGCGTGACCTCGGGAAAGTCGAGGCCCTTTGCGATCATTTGGGTGCCCAGCAGCACCGCGCAATCGGCGGCATCGAACTTCTCAAGCAGCTTTTTGTGCGCATCCTTGCCGCGCGTGGAATCGGCATCCATACGAATAATGGCGACGTCCTCGGGCAACATCTGGTGCAGTGCGTCCTCGATCTGCTGCGTACCCAAGCCCATTTTTGCCAGGTAGCGACTGCCACATTTGGGGCAACGGCTCGTGGGCGCGGGATACGGCTGCACGCGCCAAGACGAACCGCATGTGTGACACTGCAGCGTGTGCGTGCGCTCGTGATACGTAAGCGCGGTGGAGCAGTGGTTGCAGGTGGGGACGCAGCCGCACTCGCGGCACATAAGGAACGGCGCAAAGCCACGGCGGTTATGCAGCAACACGGCCTTCTCGCGGCGCTCGACCACACGCTCCAGGCCTTCCATCAGCGGTTTTGAGAACATAGAGCGGCTGCCGTGCGAGAACTCGCGGCGCAGGTCGGCAATGCGGACTGTCGGCAGCACGGCGTGTCCCGGGCGCTCGGGCATCTCGACGCGCGTCCAGGTGGCACCGTTATACGTGCCACGGCGGCAGCGGTCGAGGGCCTCAGCAGAAGGCGTGGCCGAGCCCAGCGCGAGCGGGCAGCGATAGCGACGCGCCATCTCGGCCGCCACTTCGCGCGCATGGTAGCGCGGGCTGGAACCCTGCTTGTAACTGGTCTCGTGCTCCTCGTCGATGATGATAAGGCCCAAGTCGCTGAGCGGGCAAAAGAGCGCCGAGCGGGCGCCCACGACCACGCGCGCGGCACCGCTGGCGACCATATCCCATTGGTCCAAGCGTTCACCGGCCGAAAGGCGCGAGTGGAAGACCGCAACCGTTTCGCCAAAGCGCGAGCGAAAACGGCCGACGGTCTGGGCCGTCAGCGAGATCTCGGGCACGAGCACGCAGGCCGAACGGCCGGCTGCCAGCACGCGCTCGATGGCGGAGAGGTAGACCTCGGTTTTGCCGGAACCGGTGACGCCATCGACGAGCACCACGTCGCCGTGTGCATCCAGGCGAGCTCGCTCAATCTGCGCGAGCGCCTGCTGCTGGCCGTTGGTGAGTGCCACCGGCGCCTTACCGCTCGCCGAGGACAGCGTGGTCTGCTCGCTGCAGCCACGCCACGCGCGGCGCTCTTCCACCACCACGACACCGCGTTTTTCAAGCGCCTTGATGGTCGCCGACATGCTGTTATAGAGCAGGTTGAGGTCGCGCGTCGTGACCGGGCCGCATTGGAGCGCCTCGATGAGCTGACGTTGGCGAACCGCTGTCTTGGGCGGCGTGTAGTCGAAACCCTCGGGCGTGAGCATGACCCAGCGGTTTTGGATAGGCTTGACGGCGGGGCGCTCAACCGTCCACACGCCGTCATCGCCCTTGACCACGCGCGGACTTCCACCCGGGGGCAAGAACAAACGCAGGCACTCGGAAAGCGTCGCGACATACTCGCGGCTCATCCAGCGTGCGATACGGGCAGCCTCGACAGTAAAGAGCGGTTTGCTGAGGATAGCCTCGATGGGCTTGATGCGTGCGGGGTCGAGGGCGATGTTGCCTTGTAGGTCGCCCAGCTCAGGCGCAATGTCGACAATATAGCCCGCGGCGGCACGGTTACCAAAGTGGACCAGGACCGTTGATCCGATCTGAGCCTCGTCGGCAAGGAGTTGAGGAATGCCATAAGCAAATGGCTCGGACAGCGCACGCGTCGGGATGTCGAGAACCACGCTCGCATAGGCGGCGATGGGCTCAGGTGCAGGCTTAAGCTGAGCCGAGACAGCGGCAGGCACAGGCTTCACCGGAGCCCGCTCGGGTTCAGGCGAACCAAACAGCGAAAGTTGCTCAGCCATGGCCCCAGCACCTCCTATCCCATACGTCTACAGAAACAAGAGCCCCGCTCGGGTGAACGGGGCTCGGATACGTGCGTTTACGCGGCTGCTACAGCGCCATCGTGCGGGCGCGGTCGATGCGCGCCAGGCAGTCGTCGCGACCAACGAGCGCCATGGTCTCGCCCAGCGGAGGGCTCACCATGTTGCCGCAGACGGCGACGCGCACGGCCTGGAACACCACGCGCTTCTTAAGGTCCATCTGCTCGGGCAGCGGCTCAAGCGCGGCGTCGATGTTCGCGGCGGTCCACTCGGTGACACCCTCGAGCGCGGCCTTGGCGGCGTCCAGGATGGCACCCATGCCTTCCTTGGCTAGGCCCTTGTTAACGGACTTCTCGTCATACTCGAGCGTCTCGGCCGTGGCAAAGATGGGAGCGGCGACGGTCACGGCGTCGGCCGGCATCTTAGTGCGCGGCTTGACGATAGCGGCAAGCGCGTCGATCCAGTCCTCGCCGTACTCGACGTTGCCCTCGATGAGGCCCGCCTCGTGCAGCTCGGGGACCATGATCTCGTCGGCAAACTGGGCGTCGGACATGCCGTTGATGTACTCGGCATTGACCCAGTCGAGCTTCTTGGGGTCGAAGGTCGCCGGGTTCTTGGAGATGCGGTCGAGCGAGAACTTGCTGGCCAGGACATCGCGCGGAATGATCGTGGTCTCGCCGTCGAGCGACCAGCCGAGCAGCGCCAGGTAGTTGACGAAGGCGTCGGACAGGTAGCCAGCGTCGCGATACTCCTCCACCGAAGTGGCGCCGTGGCGCTTGGAGAGCTTCTTGCCGTCGGCACCCAAGATCATGGAGATGTGGGCGAACGTGGGCACGGGCGCGCCGAGGGCCTCGTAGACCATGACCTGACGCGGGGTGTTGGACAGGTGGTCGTCGCCGCGGATGACGTGGGTGATCTTCATCATGGCGTCGTCGACGACGGTCGCGAAGTTATACGTGGGCGTACCGTCGGAGCGGAAGATGACAAAGTCGTCGAGCTCCTTGGCGTCGAAGGTCACCTCTCCGTGGACGGCGTCGTGGATGACGACGTCGCCGCGGTCCTCGGGCACCTTGATGCGCAGGACGTAGGACTCCCCGGCCTCGATGCGGCGGCGGGCCTCCTCGGGATCAAGATCGCGGCAACGGCGCTGATAGCCCTGGAAGGGGTCCTTGCGCTCCTGCGCGGCCTTGCGGTCGGCGTCGAGCTGCTCCTTGGTGCAGAAGCAGGGATAGGCCTTGCCCTCGTCCCAAAGCTTCTGAGCGGCCTGCTTGTACAGGTCCAGGCGCTCGGTCTGGGCGTAGGGGCCAAAATCGCCGCCCACCTCGGGACCCTCGTCCCAGTCCAGGCCCAGCCAACGCATGGCGCGCAGGATGATCTGCGTGTTCTCGTCGGTGGAGCGGGTGGGGTCGGTGTCGTCGATGCGCAGGATGAACGTGCCGCCGTTTGCGCGGGCGAAAGCCCAGTTATAGATAGCGGTGCGGGCGCCGCCGATGTGCAGCTTGCCCGTCGGTGAGGGTGCAAAGCGGACGCGAACGTCTGATGCCATGGAAATCTCCTCGATTGCAGGATGGATGTCTAACTGCACCAGTATAAAGCATCAAAGCAACCTCCGCACAAAGGGCACCGACCTACTCCGCACAAAGGGCACCGACCTACTCATTGGGGACAGACTTAAATGACCAGTCTTTGAGCAACCTGTCGGCATTTAGGTAAGACTGTTCGTTTAAGCCTGTCCCCAATGAGTACCCGGCCGGCCATTTATGTCTGTCCCCAATGAGTAGGTGCGGAAAGGGTGTGAATGTTTGAATTACGCGCTATGATGTGCCCTTGCATAGAGACTGTCTCTTAT
>CABSNH010000076.1 GCA_902478985.1 uncultured Collinsella sp. | reverse complement strand
GAGATTTCTGCCTGTCTCGTGGGCTCGGAGATGTGTATAAGAGACAGGCTCTTCCGCGAGCTCAAGGTAAGTCCGTATACCACGAACGAGACGTTGGTTCGCCAGTGGAAGGGCAAGGACACCTGTTGGTGGGAACGAACGGCGAGTCCCGACACATCGGAGAGCGAAGGCACGCTCTATATGAACCGCGTGGGACGCGACGGCGACGTCTTTACGTACGCAACGCCTGCAGAAAAGCCAAACAAGCGAACCTGCGTGATCCCCGGATTCTGCATCTAGACAGCGGGCGTCTTGCCGTGACGGGACCCTCCCCGGCAATTGTCTCGATCTATAACACTAGCTCGGCAGATACGGGTCTAGATGTTACAGATTGAGACAAACCCCAGCCCCGCGAGACAACATCTCAATCTGTAACAGTAAGGGGTTAAAAACCTCTCTAGATGTTACAGATCAAGACATTTAAGTTGACCGCGGACGGTCCGTCTCGATCTGCAACAGTTAGAGGTCATATTTGGTGCTAGATGTTACAGATCGAGACATTAGCTTGCCGAGAACTTCGCCTCATAATATATGACTCAAGTGTGTCGATATTTCCTTGCCAATGTTGCGCAACAGAAGCCCTTTCGGCAGTCGTAACGTACGAATTGTCATAGGTACCCCTTCAACGATTGGGAGAAGAAATGGCAAAGTACGCACCTAAACACTTGGAAGTCTCAGGCGGCGCCGAGCCTCGCCCCACATTCTCGGGCCACAAGGCAACACGACTCGCCGTCACCGCGGCAACCACCATCGCTATGACCGGCTCGTCGCTGCTCGCGCCGTTCTCGGCATTTGCCAACGATGTGAGTGATACCACGGCACAGGACGCGATCATGTCCCCGCTTGCTGTCCACGCCGGCGAGGCGGCAGGCTCCGCAGTAAAGGCAAACGCCCAGAAGATTGCCGACTTGCAGGCTGCTATCGACGCCGCAAAGGCTGCCGAGGCAGACGCCAAATCCGACTACGACACGGTGGCTGCCCCCTATACCGAAAAGCAGGCGGCCCGCGACAACGCACAAAGCACCTATGACGCCTCCGTCTCCGATAATTCGCAGGCAGAGGCCGCCGCGCGCGCCGAATATGCTCGCCAGCTCGATGAAAGCGTCAAGGCGGCCGACAGCGCCAGTGCCACGCTGAAGGATGCCCGAGGAAAGCTCGATGCAGCCAAGACCGACGCCGAGGACAAGTCGAAGGTCCTTGATGCCGCAAAGCTGACGGCAGCCGACGCGCAGGCCAAGCTCGAGGCAGCCCAGAAGGCAGCCGCCAACGCAACGCCGGAGGAAATCAAGGTCGCCGAGCAGGCTGCCGCAGATGCGCAGGCCGCTCTGGACCAAGCAAAGGCTGCGAAGGCCACTGCCGATTCCGCGCTCGCCGATGCCCAGCAGGCTCAGAGCGCCGCGCAGAGCGCTTACGACGAAGCGGCAGGCACGTTGGCTTCCGCTCAGCAGGAAAAGAACGCCGCGGATGGTAAGGTAGTCGCGGCACAGACAGCGTATGACAGCGCGCAAGCCGATTTGGCGGCCGCAAAGGCAGGCGCCGAGGGCCCGGAGTATGACGCCGCCCAGGCAAAGGTCGATGCTGCCCAAAGCGCACTCAACCAGGCGAAACAGCAGCAGGCGACTGCCGAAGCAGGCCTTTCTCAGGCAAATAGCGACGTTGAATCCAAGCAGGACGCCCTCACCGGCGCCGAAAGCGAGCTCAAAGCCAAGAAGCAGACAGTCGCAGCAGCCGAAAATGATGTAACGGCAGCCCAGACGAAAGCCGATGCGGCGCAATCGGAGTTGACCTCGGCAAAGCAGGCACATGCTGCCGAACTGGAGAAGGCAAAGGCCGCTCAGAAACAAGTCGACCAGGCAAAAGCCGAGAAGGAGCAGGCAGATAAGGCGCTCGAAACTGCCAAGGCAAACCAGACGGCCGCCGATCAAGCCGTTGTCGATGCACAGAAAGCATACGATACGTGCAAGGCAGCAACCGATAAGGCAACGACGGCGGAGGCGCAGAGCGTCATCGGCTTCTACCAGTTCATCGGTGCCAACGACGCTGCAAACACCATCTATAGGCAGAGCGATAAAAACCCGACGACCATTGGCGATAAAAAAGACGGCACGTCACTCGACAACGCCAAGCTATCGTTTAACAAGCTGCGCGAGATTAACGAATACCGTGCAAGCGTTGGATTGAGTGAGCTTAGGGTGACGGCCGAGCAAATGGCAATCGCTCAATCCGACTCCAATTACTCTGACAAAACGCTAGGTCACTCAGATTACGCCATTTGTGAAAATGCCGCTTGGAACTTCAGTACTAAAGAAAACATCGCGCACCAATGGGTCGATGATGAAAAGGGGATATTTGACGAGGCTGCAGCGAAAGCCGGCCTTGGCAACGTTGCCCCCAAAGATGCTTGGGATACTTTCTGGAGCCACAAAACCGAATTCGAAAAGCACGGGGCAGACTTTGGCACCATCGGCCATTATTTGAATATCGTACAACCTAACGCCAAAACCATGGGATACGGCATCAACTCGCGCGGAACCCTTTGGCCGTATGTGTTCGTCTTGGAGATCGACAACAATTACGGTTCGCACGAGAAAGAATACTCGATCGATGAACTCGAGAATCTCTTTGATCAGTATCAGCTGAGCCTCTCCAAAGCCAGCGAAAAGCTCGCCGCCGCAAAGACGGACCTTGAGCAAAAGCGCAGCACAGCGGCATCGAAAGCCGATGCCGTAAAGGCAGCTGAAACCCTCGTCGCTCAAAAGCAGGAAGGCATTGTTGCCGCGAATAGCGACCTTGCCGCCAAGAACGACAGCGTAGCAAGTGCCGCCGCCGCTGTTGCCCTAGCAAAGCAGAATCTCGCCAAGGCAAACGGAAAAGTTGCCGAAGCCGAAGACCAGGTCAAAGCCGCCCAAAGCAACGTGGCGACCGCAGAGCAGGTCGTCAACCAGAAGCGCGCCGAGCTTAAGGCATCGCAAGAGCAAGCCGCTCAGAGTCAGAAGAAGGTTGATGACGCCAAGGCAGAGACTCTCGTAAAGCAGCAGGCTCTGCAAGATGCAAAGAAGGAACTTGCCAAGTATTCAGCCGATGTTGCTGCGGCTCAGGAGAAAGCCGACGAGGCCCATCAGGCGCTTGATGAAGCCACGGCAGCCCAGACGTCTGCCCAGAGCGCTCTCAAAAAGGCGAAGCTCGACGAGGCTGCCAAGAAGCAGGCCCTCGACACCGCGAAGGACAACGCCGAGGCCAAGACGGCGACCGCTGAGCACGCTGCGAGCGATCTGACCACGGCGGAAAACGACCTTGCCTCGAAGAAGGCCCATGCCGACGCCCTGAGTAACGCAGCCGATAATCTTGCCACCGCCGAGGCGGCCAAGAAAGACGCCGACGCAGCGGCAACCGAGGCCGAAGTCGCCCTTGGTGCGGCAAACGTCGCCATCGCGAACGCCGAGCGGGCGGTCGAGAATTCTCAGGCCGCATCGGACGCCGCTGTCGCTACTCTCGGAAAGCTCAAGTCCATCAACGTTGAAAACGGCATTGCTACTGGCTCTGACGCAAACGCGAACGATACGCTCAATGCCCTCTTTGCCAAGTGCGTCGCCGCCAAGCAGGCAGAACATAACGCAAAGGCCGCACTTGATGCCGCTCAGGCAGACCTTGATGCTGCGACGCCCGCCTACACCGCGGCTCTCAACGGCTACAACGAGGCGAAGGCAAAACGCGTAGCCGCCGAGCAAGCCCTGAAGGACGAGATCGCCCGCCAGGAGCAAGAGGCAGCGAAGGCCGAGCAGGCCAAGATCACGCAGGCTGCCGCTAAGCCGGTTACTGGAAAGCCGTCTGCCGGCAACGCCAAGACGGCCGCCAACTCGGCACTTCCCACCACAGGCGACAATGCCGCGCTCGCCGGTGAGACGTTTATCATCGGAGGTGTCGTGCTCGTAGCCGCCGGCGTCTTTCTGACTGACAAGAAGCGTCGTCAGGAGTAAGGATTTCGGGAGGACGGCCTCTCCTCCCTCCCACCGCTTCGCAAACCCTGCCCAGTATGCGCCGGGGCGCCCATCACTCGGGCGTCCCGGCGTTTTACGTTGTATGCCCTGGGCATCTGCTCCGAGATTGTCTCGATCTGTAACAACTAGGACCCAAACATCGATCTTACTGTTGCAGATCGAGACGTTCGGGTTACCCTCGAATGGTTTGTCTTGATCTGTAACAGTTACTCGGTAAAACGGGGTCTAGTTGTTACAGATCGAGACGTTAGTTTTCGGCTGAAATGTTCGTCTAAATCTGTAACAACTATGGTTCAAAAACCGGTCCAGATGTTACAGATTGAGATGATTGGTTGGGACGGTCCATCGGCCAACCAACTACCTTCATCTGTAGCGAAATATCATACATTTATTCTGTACTAGACACCCCCAGGGGGTATGGGTGTATAGTATCGGCAGGTTAACAATTCCAACACCGAACCACAGAAAGGAGAAGCCATGTCTCAAGATAAGTTCGACGTGGGCGGCATGACATGCGCCGCCTGCCAGGCGCACGTGGACCGTGCTGTGAGCAAGCTCAACGGCGTCCAAAGCGTCGCGGTCAACCTACTCGCCGGTTCCATGATGGTCGACTATGACCCCGCGCAGGTCTCCCCCGACGATATCTGCACCGCCGTCGACCGCGCGGGCTACTCGGCCTCACCCGTCGACGCGGGCACCGGTGCCGCCAGCTCAAGCGGCAGCGCGCAAGCCAGGTCCGGCGCCGCCCACATGGAGTCGCCAACCAAAAAGTTGGAGGCCACCGCCTCTGCCATGCGCACCCGCCTCATCGTCTCGATCGTATTCCTTATCCCACTGTTCTACATAGGCATGGGGCACATGCTCGGCTGGCCGCTGCCCGGCATTTTCACCGACCATACCCACAGTATGACGCTCGCCCTCACCGAGCTCGTCCTGCTCATCCCCATCGTCTATGTCAACGACGCGTACTTTATCAATGGGTTTAAATCGCTCGCGCACGGCGCGCCCACCATGGACGCCCTTATTGCCGTGGGCGCCACCGCCTCCATCGCCTGGTCGCTCTACGCCATGTTCATCATGGCCGACCAATTAGCCGCGGGTCAGGTGCACGAGGCCATGATGACAGGCATGGACAATCTGTATTTTGAGAGCGCGGGCACGATCTTGTCGCTCGTCACCGTGGGCAAATACCTCGAGACGCGCAGCAAGTCCAAAACCGGCGGCGCCATCGAGGCGCTCATCGACCTGGCGCCCAAGACCGCGACCGTCGTGGCAGAAGACGGCAGCGAGACCACCGTCGACGTCGACAGCATCCTTCCCGGCCAGGTCCTGCACGTACGCCCCGGAGAGTCCATCCCCGTCGACGGCGTGGTGCTCGAGGGTAGCTCGGCTGTGGACGAGAGCGCGCTCACCGGCGAGTCCATCCCCGTGGAAAAGACCGCCGGCGACACCGTCAACGCCGCCACCGTCAACCGCACCGGCTCGTTTACCTTCCGCGCCACGCGGGTGGGTGCCGAGACATCGCTCGCCAAGATCATCAAGCTCGTCGAGGACGCCAATGCCACCAAGGCGCCCATCGCCCGTATGGCCGACAAGGTCGCCGGCGTGTTCGTGCCCGTGGTGTTCGCGATCTCGGCCGTGACCTTTGTGGTGTGGATGGCACTGACCAGCAGCGTGAACGAGGCACTCACCTCCGCCGTAGCCGTGTTGGTGATCAGCTGTCCATGCGCACTCGGCCTGGCCACGCCCGTCGCCATTATGGTGGGCACCGGCAAGGGCGCCGAAATGGGCATTCTGTTTAAGAGCGCCGAGGCGCTGGAGAACCTGCGCAGCGTGGGCACCGTGGTGCTCGATAAGACGGGCACGGTCACCCGCGGCAAGCCTGCCGTGACCGACATTGTGGTTGCCGCGCGCGCCGACGGCTCGCCCGCCATGAGCGAAAAGGCGCTGCTCAAGCTGGCCGCCGCGCTGGAGCGCTCGAGCGAGCACCCGCTGGCCGAGGCGATTATGGCCGAATGCGAGACGCGCGGAATTGTCGCGCGCATGGTCGAGGACTTTGCCGCCGCGCCCGGGCGAGGCGTTACGGCGCGCGAGGGGCAAAACGTCATTGCAGCCGGCAACATGCGCCTGATGGACGAGCTGGGCGTTACCGTGCCCGCGGGTCTTGCCGAGCAATTTGCCGCCGAGGGCAAGACGCCGCTGTTCTTTGCCAAGAACGGCGAGCTTGCCGGCACCATTGCCGTGGCTGACGAGGTCAAGGAAACGAGCGCCGAGGCCATCGCCGCGCTCCGCAAGCTCGGCGTCGACGTACGCATGCTCACCGGCGATAACCGCGTGACGGCCGAGGCCATCGCCCGCCGCGTGGGACTCACCAGCGAACAGGTTATCGCCGACGTCCTGCCCGCTGACAAGGAACGCCACGTGCGCGAACTGCAGGATGCGGGCGGCAAGGTCGCCATGGTGGGCGACGGCATCAACGACTCCCCCGCCCTGGCGCGCGCCGACGTGGGCCTTGCGATCGGCACCGGCGCCGACATCGCCAAGGAGGGAGCAGATGTGGTGCTCATGCGCAGCGACCTCATGGACGTCGCCCGCGCCATCGAGCTTTCGCGCGCCACGATTCGCAACATTAAGCAGGACCTGTTCTGGGCGCTGTTCTACAACGGCATCGGCATTCCGCTCGCCGCGGGCGTGTTCTTCCCCCTCACCGGCTGGCAACTCTCGCCGATGTTTGGCGCCGCGGCCATGAGCCTGTCGAGCGTGTGCGTCGTAAGCAATGCGCTGCGCCTGAAATCCTTTAAGCCATCAGTTGCGGTGAAATAAGGCGTAACATGCTTAGCTAAACCGCTATTTAGTCCGTATTCCACCGCAACTTTAGGTACTCAACGAAAAGGAGATAATCATGAACTACATCGTTAAAACGTCTGGCCTTATGTGCGGCCACTGCGACGCCACCGTCGAGACGGCGCTGCTCAACGTAGCCGGCGTGACCGACGCCGACGCCGATCACGAGACCCAGACCGTCCAGGTGGAGTGTGCCGACACCGTGACCGCCGAGCAGCTCGCCGCCGCTGTCGAGGCCGCGGGCGAGAAGTTCCATGCCCTGTCCGTAACCGCCGCGTAGCAGACGCTGTCTACTCAATCCCCAGAAGTTGCGGTGAAATACGGACTGTTGAACCGCCCTAGGCCTTTAAACAGTCCGTATTTCACCGCAACTGACGGGGACATCCGAAAGATCGACCAGAAACGAGGACCCGCCATGATGGCAGACCACAAATCGGTGACCCGCATGCTCAAGACGGCACGCGGTCAGATCGACGGCATTTTGCGAATGGTCGATGAGGATCGTTATTGCGTCGATATCTCCACGCAGCTCATGGCCACACAGGCGCTCATCGCTCGCATCAACGCCGATGTGCTGAAAGCTCACATCGAGGGCTGCGTCGCCTCGGCCATCGAATCAGGCGACGAGGAGCTCAAGGCAGCCAAGCTCGCCGAGATCGAACGCGTCGTCGACAAACTCGCCAGGTAATTGGTGCAAGGAAGTCAGGTTACTTTGCACCATCTTGGTGTAATGGGGACAGGTATGTTTGCACCACATTGGTGCAGATTAACCTGCCCCCCTTGCTCTAAATCGGGTATAAAGGCGTGCAGCATATCGAACGAAAGGCAATTTGCATGAATGACTTTATGAAAGGACGCAATGGCGC
>CABSNH010000075.1 GCA_902478985.1 uncultured Collinsella sp. | reverse complement strand
ATGACGCCTTCGATCGCGTGCTCGATGTCAATCTTAAAGGAACGTTTAACACGACGCGTGCGCTCACCAAGACCTTTATGCGCCAGCGCGGCGGCTGCGTCGTCAACATGAGCTCGGTTGTGGGTCTGATGGGCAATGCCGGGCAGGCCAACTACGCTGCCTCCAAGGCGGGCGTGATCGGCCTGACCAAGGCGGTGGCGCGCGAGCTTGCGCCCCGCGGTGTACGAGCGAACGCGGTCGCCCCCGGGTTTGTCGAGACAGATATGACGGCAAAGCTCTCGGAGAAGGTGCGTACGGTAACCGAGGAGCAGATTCCCCTTAAGCGTATGGCGCAGCCCGAAGAGGTGGCCGGTGTGGTGCGATTTTTAGTGAGCGATGCGGCTGCCTACATTACGGGCGAGGTCGTACGCGTCGACGGCGGAATGGCGATGTAGAAACTAGGGCCGAACAACGACTTGAATGAGGAGACCATGATGGAACAGAGAGTTGCAATCACCGGTATCGGTGCCGTATCGCCGCTCGGTAACACGGCGCTTGCTACCTGGGCGGCCATGTGCGCCGGCACGTGCGGCATCGGCCCGATCACGCACTTCGATACCGATGCGTTTGCCGTTAAGGTGGCGGCCGAGGTCAAGGGTTTTGACGGCAACGAGTACTTTGGCAAGCGTGACGCCAAGCACCTGGACCCCTGCGTTCAGTTTGCCCTGGCAGCGTCGGACGAGGCCATGCACGATGCGGGCTTTGATGTCGAGGGCGCCATCGATCGCGAGCGCCTGGGCGTCTACGTGGGTTCGGGCGTGGGCGGCATGCAGACACTCGTCGACAACGTTCACACGATCGCCGATCGGGGGCCTCGCCGCGCATCGCCCTATATGATTGCGATGATGATTCCCAATATGGCTTCGGGCAATATCGCAATCCGCCACAAGGCAAAGGGCCCGACCCTGCCCGTGGTGACCGCCTGCGCGACCTCGGCCCATGCCGTGGGCGAGGCGTTCCGCGCCATCAAGCATGGCTATGCCGATGCAATCCTGGCCGGCGGTGCCGAGGCCGCAATCATCCCCGATGCCGTTGCGGGCTTTACATCCTGCCGTGCTCTCACCACTAATCCTGACCCGTCGACGGCTTGCCGCCCGTTCGATGCAGACCGCGACGGCTTTGTGATGGGCGAGGGCGCCTGCGTGCTGGTTCTCGAGAGCATGGAGCATGCGCAGGCGCGCGGTGCGCACATTTATGCCGAGGTCGTGGGCTACGGCAACACCGATGATGCCTATCACATCACGAGCCCCGATCCCGAGGCTGCCGGCATTGCCCGCGCGATATCGCTGGCGGTGGCTGAGGGCGACGTTAAGCCTTCCGAGGGCCTCTACATCAACGCTCACGGCACCTCGACCAAGCTCAACGATTCGTCCGAGACGGCGGGCATAAAGCGTGCGCTCGGCGAGGACGCGGCACGCGCCGCGCACGTCTCGTCGACCAAGTCGATGACCGGCCACATGATCGGTGCTACGGGCGCCATTGAGGTCATGGCCTGCGCCATGGCGCTCGAGCAGGGCGTGGTGCCCCCGACCATTAACTACCACACGCCCGATCCCGCCTGCGATCTTGATTACACGCCCAATCGCGCGGTTCGCGCCGACCTTACCTGGGCGCTTTCGACCAACCTGGGCTTTGGCGGGCACAACGCCGCCATCGCACTGCGTAGATATACGAGGAGCTAGAGCATGGATTCCAAAAGACTTGCCGAGATAGCCGATGTTATGGAGGACCGCGGCCTCACGCGCGTGCGCGTTGAGGAGCCCGATGGCACCGCGGTCGAACTCGAGCGCGCGAGCGCCGCACAGCCGGTTGCCGTGCCCATGCCTGTGCCGGGTGCCGTGACTGCTCCGGCGGTGGCTCCTGTCGCCATGCCTGCTGCCGCACCGGAGCCCGCCGCGCAGGCGCCTGTCGCCGCACCGGAGCCCAAGGGCACCGAGGTGACCGCTCCCATGGTCGGCGTTTTCTATGCTGCCCCGGCGCCGGGCGACGAGCCGTTTGTGCACGTGGGCTCCAAGGTCAAGGCCGGTGAGACCCTCTGCATCATCGAGGCCATGAAGGTTCTCAACGAGGTGACGGCCGAGGCAGACGGCGAGGTGCTCGAGATCTGCGTGGCCGACGGCGACCTCGTGGAGTTTGGCAGCTGCCTCATGAGGATCGGATAGGTGATATCCATGAACAAAGAAGAGCTCAAGAAGCTGTTGCCGCATCGTGAGCCGATGCTTTTGCTCGACGAGGCCGAGCTGGTGGGCGACGAGGCCCACGGCAAGATCACGATTACGGGCGACGAGTACTTTTTGCAGGGGCATTTTCCGGGAAACCCGGTCGTCCCCGGCGTGATTCAGTGCGAGATGCTCGCCCAAAACTGCTGCGTGCTGCTGATGGGCGATGAGGAGGCGCGCGGTGCGACGCCGTTCTACACGAGTCTGGACAAGGTTCGCTTTAAGCGTCCGGTACGCCCGGGCGACACGGTGGACCTGGTGTGCTCTATCACGCGTGCGCGCGGGCCGTTCCGCTTTGCGACGGGTACTGCGAGCGTCAACGGTGAGGTTTGCTGCCGCGCCGATATGTCCTTTGCACTCATGCACGAAAGTTAAGGAAGGCTTCATGTTCGACAAAGTGCTCATCGCCAACCGCGGCGAAGTCGCGGTCCGTGTTATCCGCGCGTGCCGCGATATGGGCATCAAAACCGTCGCCGTCTATTCCACGGCCGATGCGGACGCGCTGCACGTGCAACTTGCCGACGAGGCGTATTGCATCGGCGGCCCGCGTCTTGCCGAGAGCTACCTCAACGACGATGCCGTGCTCACCTGTGCCGTAAAGTCGGGCGCAAAGGCGATCCATCCTGGGTACGGCTTCTTTTCCGAGAAGGCGAGCTTTGTACGCGACTGCGACAAGTATGGCCTGGCGTTTGTCGGTCCTTCGGCCGAGGTGATCGACAGCATGGGCGACAAGGACGCCGCGCGTCGAACGGCTGCCGCGGCGGGCGTGCCCATCGTGCCGGGCTGCGATTTGCTCAAAAGCCCCGAGGAGGCAACGGCCGAGGCCGAGCGCATTGGCTGCCCCGTGCTCATTAAGGCGCGTGCAGGTGGCGGCGGTCGCGGCATTCGCAAGGTCGATCGCGTGGAAGATGCGGCAAAGGCGTTCATCGAGGCGCGTGCCGAGGGCGAGGCCGTTTTTGGCGACGGCGAGTGCTACATGGAGAAGTTCGTCGCGCCGGCGCACCATGTCGAGGTGCAGATTATGGCCGATAAGCAGGGCCATGTGTTTTCGCTCGGCGAGCGTGAATGCTCGGTGCAGCGCCGCAACCAAAAGCTAATCGAGGAGAGCCCCGCGCCGTGCCTCGACGGACACGACGACATTCGTGCTCGCATGCACAAGGCAGCGCGTGACCTGGCTCGTGCCGTCGGCTACGAAGGAGCCGGTACCATCGAGTTCCTGTATTCGGACGACGGCAATTTCTACTTTATGGAAATGAACACGCGCTTGCAGGTGGAGCATCCGGTTACGGAGTTTGTGACCGATACCGACTTGGTCAAGTGGCAGCTGCGCGTGGCAGCCGGCCAGCCTCTGCCCTTTGAGCAAGAGGACATGCCGGTCCACAACCACGCCATGGAGTGCCGCATCAATGCCGAAACGCCGGACTTTCTGCCGTCCTGCGGAACGGTCACCGCGTTGCGTGTGCCGGGCGGTCCGCGCGTACGCTGGGATTCCGCCATGTTTACCGGTGCGAAAGTTCCGCCGTACTACGACTCTATGCTCGGCAAGCTCATCGTGTGCTCGCCCACGCGTGACGGCGCTATTCGTAAGATGCGCTCGGCCCTGGGCGAGCTCGTGATTGAGGGCGTGAGCGAAAACAGCGAGCTTCAGCTCGACGTGCTGGCAAACGACGAGTTCTTGTCGGGCATGTACCACACCGATCTGATGGGGCATCTCTATGCTGATGAATAGAAAAGCGAAGACGGTCAATGTCCTTGAGGGGCCGATAACCGAGTCGTGCGCCGAGTTTCCCGCACGCCACGTGTTTATCAAGTGCCCGGAGTGCCGCCGTGTGATCGATGAGGCACGCCTGCACGACAACCTCGAGGTCTGCCCTCGTTGCGGCAAACACTTTCGCGTGAGCGGTCGCGCGCGCATGCGCATGACGGTCGACGAGGGCACGTTTGAGGAATGGGATGCCAATCTGGCGTCGGAGGACTTCCTCTCGTTTCCCGGCTATGCCGACAAGCTCAAGAGCGTGAGCGAGCGTTCGGGCGAGCGCGATGCCGTTGTGTGCGGCAGGGGCAAAATCTGCGGTTGCGATACGGCGCTCTTCTTTATGGATGCCAACTTTATGATGGGCTCGATGGGTTCCGTGGTGGGCGAGAAGATTTGTCGCACATTTGAGTATGCGACCGAGCTGGGATTGCCAGTTGTCGGCTTTACCGTTTCGGGCGGTGCGCGCATGCAAGAGGGCGTGACATCGCTTATGCAGATGGCCAAGATTTCTGCGGCGGTTAGGCGCCACAGCGAGGTGGGCGGCCTGTATATCACGGTGCTCACTGACCCCACGACCGGAGGCGTAACCGCGAGCTTTGCCATGGAGGGCGATATTATCCTGGCCGAGCCCGATGCCCTGACGGCATTTGCCGGCCCGCGCGTGATCGAGCAGAACATGCACAAGCGCCTGCCCAAGGGATTCCAGCGCTCCGAGTTTTTGCTGGAGCACGGCTTTTGCGATGCCGTTGTTCCGCGTGGCGAGATTGCGCTCACGGTAGGCGAGCTGCTGGCACTGCACGAAGGGCACGCGCCCGGCCTGGGGGCACCGCATGAGATCGTGCATACGGGTCGTCGCGGCAAAAAGCTGGGACACTTGTTCAAGCGCTCGACCGCACCAAAAACCGCGCTCGAGATTGTCAAGCAGACCCGCTCGGCAGATCGCGCCACGGCGGGCGAGATGATCTCGCTGGGCCTGGATGGATTTGTGGAGCTGCATGGCGACCGTTACTTTGGCGACGACGCCGCCGTGGTGGCTGGCATTGGCTGGAAAGACGGGCGACCCGTGACGGTTATCGCCATCGAGCGCGGTACCACGACCAAAGAGCGCATGCGTCGCAACTTTGGTATGGCACATCCCGAGGGCTACCGCAAAGCGCGTCGCCTTATGCGCCAGGCCGAAAAGTTTGGTCGACCGGTTCTGTGTCTGGTCGATACTTCGGGCGCGTTTTGCGGCATCGGTGCCGAGGAGCGCGGCCAGGGCGAGGCGATTGCCCAGAATCTCATGGAGATGAGCGGCCTCAAGACGCCGATTGTCTCGGTGGTGACAGGCGAGGGCGGCTCTGGTGGCGCGCTGGCGCTGTCCGTGGCCGACCGCATCCTGATGCTCTCGAGCTCGGCCTATTCGGTCGTGAGCCCCGAGGCCTGTGCGTCGATCCTGTGGAAGGATACCGAGCGCGCGAATGAGGCCGCCGAGGCGCTTAAGCTCACGGCCCCCGATCTGTTGGCGCTCGGCATCATCGACGGCATTGTTGACGATAGGGGCCTGTCGCATGAGGAGATCGCCGGTGCCGTCATGTCCTCGGCATTTGATGCCTTCGATACGCTTGGGCAGCTCGACGACGCGACCCTTACAAACCTCCGCTACGAAAAGTACCGCGCAATCGGTCAGTACCGCACGATGTGACAAAGGGAAAGCTCGCATGTCACATTGGGAAAGGCGTTCCATGTCACAAGTTTCTAACACCTCGTTTACAACGACGGTTTCATCAAACGCCATGGCCGTGGTGGACTATCTGTCCAAAAGCATGATGTCGGCGCTGCCGTTTATTGTTTGCGCGGCGTTGTTCCGCACCGTCGCCGTCATTATGGGCGAAGGTATGCTGGGCCTGTGGTCTGCCGATTCCGAAATCTATCGCCTGTTCTACAGTTGGCTCTATAACGCCGGCTACTACTTTTTGCCCATTTATCTTGGTTGGGCGGCCGCCCGCCAGCTCGGTTGCTCGGAGCAGCTAGGCATGATGCTGGGCGGCGTATTGATTGCGCCCGATCTGCTTAAGCTCGTCGATGCCGCATCGACGACGGGGGCATCGATGACTTCCGTGTATGGTCTGCTTCCCGCGCCGGTCAACGATTACACGACGACTGTTATTCCGGTTCTCATCTCGGTGCCCGTGCTATGGCGAGTGGAGTGTTTCTTTCAGCGCGTTATCCCTAAGGCCGTGGCGTTTTCGTTCGTTCCGTTTGCGACCATGCTTGTCATGGTTCCGGTTTCGCTGTGCATTACGGCGCCGGCGGGTAGCTATCTGGGCATGCTGTTGGGCCAGCTTATGTTTATGCTTGGCAATTCCGGTGGCATCGTGTCGCTGCTCACACTCATGGGGCTTGCCGCGGGCTGGGAGTTCCTAAAGATCGCCGGCGTCAGCAACGTTGTCCTATCGCTCGCCTATGCGCAGTTTATGAGTGTGGGAACGGATTCGTGCATTCTGATTGCCGCGACGATGGCAACGTTTGCCGTTTGGGGCATGCCTTTTGGCGCGTCGCTCCGCGTTGCGGATAAGGACGAGAAGGCGCTCATGCTGGGCTATTCGATCTCGGGCGTGCTTGGTGGCGTAAGCGAGCCGGCACTGTACGGTTGCGGCTTTAAATATGGCAGGTGCCTGACGTGCATGGCCATTGGCGGCGCCGTCGGAGGCCTTGTTGCAGCCGTGGGCCACGTTACGGCCTATACCATCGGCATGACGAATGTCCTCATGGTCATTGGCTTTGCCACGGGAGGCATCTCGAACCTGCTGTGGTGCTGCGCTGCCGGCGGTGTGGCATTTGCGGTGTCTGCGGCGCTGAGCTACTGCTTTGGCGTGGTGCCGGCGAAGGGACAGACGACGGGGGACGGAGCCGATTTGCCCGAAACAGTGGCGAGCGCTGCTGAAGCAAGCGCATAAACCTGTGCGACAAAAGAACGATTCCTTTGTCATGCTCCAAGGCCGCGGCTCGTGTGGGTCGCGGCCTTTTTGTATCTGGAGGACAAAGTGGCTACACTACAATCCGTTTGAGCAATAGATATATAGATAGTACCGTGGGGGCGGATGTAGATGGTCGAGTGGATTGTTAAGCGTGCGCAGGGCGACCGTGCGCGCGTGGGCACGTTGACGGGCGTGGTGTGTATTCTCGCCAATGTGGCACTATGCGCTGCGAAGGGTGCAATTGGTGTGGTTTCGGGATCGGTTTCGATCGTGGCGGATGCCATGAACAACCTGTCCGATGCCAGCTCGAATATCGTGAGCGTGCTGGGCTTTAAGCTGGCGAGCAAGCCCGCCGACCCCGAGCATCCATACGGCCATGGTCGCTACGAGTACCTCTCGGGTCTTGTCGTGGCGGCGCTCGTGCTTCTCATTGGCCTTGAACTGGTGAAGTCCTCGTTTGAGCGCGTCATCCACCCCGAACCTGTCGAGTTCTCGCTTGCCCTGGTGGCAGTTCTCGTGCTTTCGATGGTCGTAAAGCTCTGGATGGCGGCCCTCAACCAAAAGCTCGGCGACCGTATCGAGTCCGAGACACTGCATGCGACTGCCCAGGATTCCAAGAACGATGTTCTTGCCACGGGCGCCGTGCTGGCGTGCGCAATTGTTTCGCAGGTGACGCACATCAATCTTGACGCATGGGTCGGCCTTGCCGTTGGCGCCTATATTGGCTGGAGCGGCTTTGAACTTATTCAAGATACGGTGAGCCCGCTTTTGGGCCAGACGCCCGATCCTAAGCTGGTCAAGCACATTCGAGACAAGATCATGAGCTATCCC
>CABSNH010000074.1 GCA_902478985.1 uncultured Collinsella sp. | reverse complement strand
TCTACACCCTAGAGTTCGTCGGCAGCGTCAGATGTGTATAAGAGACAGACCAGATCCTGTCCGACGCCTCGGGCCAGCCCATCGAGAAAGTCCAGGCCGATACCGAGCGCGACAACTACCTGACTGCTGCCGAGGCCCTCGACTACGGCCTGATCGACCGCATCGTCACCTCGCGCGACCTCGCCGCGAAGGACGCCTAGGATGGCCGGTAACATGCAGGACAACTTCGACGAGAACGGCAACCCCATCCGCTGCTCCTTCTGCGGAAAAGAGCAGGGACAGGTTCGTCGCCTTGTTAAGGGTCCGACCAACATCTTTATCTGCGACGAGTGCGTTGCCGCCTGCTCCGAGATCTTGGAGGAGTCGCTGGCTTCGGACTTTATGGACGCCGCCCGCAACGGTAAGCTGCCGGGCTTCCTCAACGACCACGGCCAGGCTGCCGGGCAGCCTGCCATGGATCCCGAGGCCGAGGGCTTTGAGCTCGAGGACGATGCCCGCCAGGTCATTACGCATGTGCCGACGCCGCACGAGATCTATGACGAGCTCTCGGCTTATGTCATGGGCCAGGAGGACGCCAAGCGCGCCATGTCGGTTGCCGTGTACAACCACTATCGCCGCGTGATCGAGGGCGGCGCCGCGCTTTCGGCCTTTGACGACGGTTTGGACTCGCAGCTTGACGATGATATGGACGAGGTGGAGCTCGCCAAGTCCAACATCTTGCTGCTCGGTCCCACCGGTACCGGTAAGACCCTGCTCGCCCAGACGCTTGCGCGTATCCTCGAGGTGCCGTTTGCCATCGCCGACGCCACCGCTCTCACCGAGGCCGGCTACGTGGGCGAGGACGTGGAGAACATTCTGCTCAAGCTCATCAATGCCGCCGACGGCGATATTGAGCGCGCACAGGTTGGCATTATCTACGTGGACGAGATCGACAAGATCGCCCGCAAGGCCGAGAACCTCTCCATTACCCGCGATGTTTCGGGCGAGGGCGTTCAGCAGGCGCTGCTTAAGATCCTTGAGGGCACGGTGGCAAGCGTTCCGCCCACCGGCGGCCGCAAGCATCCCCAGCAGGAGCTGCTGCAGATCGACACGACCAACATTCTGTTCATCTGCGGTGGTGCCTTTGTGGGTCTGGACAAGATTATTGCTGACCGCGTGGGCAACAAGGGCGTGGGCTTTAACTCCGAGATCGCCGGCCCCACCTCGGTCGACGAGAACGACCTGCTGCGCCAGGTGCTCCCGCAGGACCTCAACGCCTTTGGCATGATTCCCGAGTTTGTGGGACGTACGCCCGTCGTCACCCAGACGCAGGCGCTCGACGAGGACGACCTGGTGTCGATCCTGACCGAGCCCAAGAACGCCGTGGTGCGTCAGTACCGCAAGATGTTCCAGCTCGAGGACGTTGAACTAGAGTTTGAGGACGCCGCCCTGCATGAGATCGCCCGTATGGCGCTTGCCCGCAAGACCGGCGCCCGCGGCCTGCGTTCAATCTGCGAGGACGTGCTGCAGCAGACGATGTTCGACCTGCCCAGCGAGGAGGGCGTCACCAAGGTCATCGTGACCGAAGCCTCCGTAAAGGGCGAAGAACAACCCCAGCGCATCTACGGGTAAACCAGCCAAAAACGTGCTTGCAAATAGCCTCCGACCATCCGCGGTCGGAGGCTATTTTATATATACGCAATAACCCCAACTACCTGTGCTATTCTGTGTGTTTGTTTAAGCCTCGGCAAAGTCAATTCAGACTGAAGTAATCGATACCTAAGGGGAGGAATGTAGGCCCGATTTTCGTAGATTCCGCACGAGCCGAAGACCACTTAATGTGGTCTTCGAGCGAGCCCAGGACCTGACCGAGCGAAAATCGGGCCTCCATTCCTCCCCGACGGGACAGGGAGAGATATATGGAAGAGATGCCCAAGAACTACGATCCGTCGACCAACGAGCCGGCGATCCTGCAGAAGTGGCTCGACGGCGGCTACTACAAGCGCCGTGAGGGCGTGGGCGACTGCACCGTCACCATTCCGCCTCCCAACGTGACCGGCAAGCTCCACATGGGTCACGCCACCGACGACTCCATCCAGGACGCCATCATCCGTATGGCTCGTATGCGCGGCAAGTCCACGCGCTGGGTGCTCGGCACCGACCACGCCGGTATCGCCACACAGACCAAGGTCGACAAGAAACTCAAGAGCGAGGGCATCAGCCGTCTGGAAATCGGTCGCGATAAGTTTGTCGACGCCTGCTGGGATTGGACCCACGAGTACGGCGGCATCATCGTCGAGCAGATCAAGCGCATGGGCTGCTCCGTCGACTTCGACAACGAGCGCTTCACCATGGACGAGGATTACGCCCAGGCCGTGCGCAAGGTGTTCTGCGACTGGTACCACGACGGCCTGATCTACCGCGGCAAGCGCATCGTCAACTGGTGCCCCAACTGCACCACCGCTATCTCGGACGACGAGGCCGAGTACAAGGACGAGAAGGGCCACCTGTGGCACCTGCGCTACCCGCTGACCGAGCCGGTCAACGGCCAGGACTATATCGTCGTCGCCACCACGCGCCCCGAGACCATGCTCGGCGACACCGGCGTCGCCGTCTCCCCGAAGGACCCCGAGAAGGCCGCCTTTGTGGGTAAGACCGTCAAACTCCCCATCGTCGACCGTGAGATCCCCATCTTCGAGGATTGGCATGTCGACGCCAACTTTGGTTCCGGCTTTGTCAAGGTCACCCCGGCCCACGACCCCAACGATTACGCCATGGGTCAGGCCCACGACCTGCCACAGATCAATATCTTCGACGAGCACGCGGTGGTCGTCGAGGGCTACGGCGAGTTTACCGGCATGAACCGCGACGAGTGCCGCGAGGCCGTCATCAAGTGGTTTGAGGAGCACGGCCTGCTCGATCACGTCGACGAACTCGATCACTCCGTCATGCACTGCTACCGTTGCGACTCCGCGCTGGAGCCGTGGCTGTCCGAGCAGTGGTTCGTGGCCGTCGATAAGCTCAAGGGGCCGGCGCTCGACGCCGTCAACTCCGGCAAGGTCACCTTCCACCCCGCGCGCTGGACGCAGACCTACACCACCTGGATGGAGAACCTCAAGGACTGGTGCATCTCGCGTCAGCTTTGGTGGGGCCACCGTATCCCCGTGTTCTACTGCGAGGACTGCGGCTGGGAGGACGCTTTGACCGAGGACACCGACGTGTGCCCCAAGTGCGGCGGCCATCACGTGCATCAGGACGAGAACGTGCTGGACACCTGGTTCAGCTCGCAGCTGTGGACCTTCGCCACGCAGGGCTGGCCGCAAAAGCCGGAGCTGCTCGAGGGCCATCACCCCACGACGGCGCTCGTCACTGCGCGCGACATCATCGCGCTGTGGGTCGCCCGCATGGTCATGAGCTCGCTGTACTTCTTGGACGAGGTGCCGTTTAAGGACGTTGTCATCTACCCGACGATCCTGGCCAAGGACGGCAGCCGCATGTCCAAGTCCAAGGGCAACGGCGTTGACCCCATGGACCTCATCGGCATGTACGGCGCCGACGCCATGCGCTACAACCTGCTCACGCTGTGCACCAACAACCAGGACGTCAAGTTCGACGCGAACATCGACAAGAAGACCAAGAAGCTTATCGACAGTCCGCGCACCGAGCAGGCCAAGTCGTTTGTGACCAAGATTTGGAACGCCAGCCGCTTCCTGCTTATGAACATGGAGGGCTACACGCCCGGCGAGCCCGTCGTGGAGACGCCGGCCGACGCCTGGATGTTCAGCCGCCTGGCCAAGGCCGTCCAGATGGTCACCGAGGGTATCGAGAAGTACACCTTTGGCGACATGGCCCGCGGCGTGCAGCAGTTCTTCTGGAACGAGGTCTGCGACTGGTACGTCGAGGTCACCAAGGCCCGCCTGAAGGGCGAGGGCCGTCTGCAGGCTCAGCGCAACCTGATTTTTGTGCTCGACACCTCCATTCGCCTGATGCACCCGCTCATGCCGTTTGTCACCGAGGAGATTTGGGACAACATGCCGGCGAGCGTGCTCGACCTGGATGCCGAGGGCAACGTTGATCGCGCCGAGGCGCTCATGATCGCCAAGTGGCCCGAGCCCGCCGACTACGCCAAGTATGTTGACGAGGACGCCGAGCGCGCGTTTGAGCTGTGCCGCACCGTCGTTTCCGCCGCCCGCGCCACGCGTTCGCGTTATCGCTTGAGCCCCAAGGCCGAGCTCGACGTGGTCGTGCGCGCCGGTGCCGAGGACATCGAGAAGCTCGAGAGCCTGCGCTCGACCATCGAGCCGCTGGCCAACACTGCCTCGCTGGTCATGGGTACCGACGTCGAGAAGCCGGCTGCAAGCATCGCCGTGGTCGACAGCGGCGTCGAGGTCTTTGTGGTGCTTGAGGGCAAGGTCGATCTTTCGGCCGAGAAGGCACGCCTGGAGAAGGAGATCGCCGCGGCGCAGAAGGAGCTCGCCGGCTGCGAGAAGACCCTTGCCAACGAGGGCTTTGTGGCCAAGGCTGCGCCTGCCGTGGTGCAGAAGAAGAGGGACCGTGCAGCTGAGCTCAAGGAGATCCTGGCGGCGCTGACTGCTCAGGTTGCTGACTTCTCGTAGATTTTACTGAGGGGCGCGTCCCGACGCTTTGCTCGCTACTGCGGACAGTCCTGCGCAAGACGGACAGCACATTAAGTGCTGTCCTTTGCGTGCGGAACTTGTATCGAGCAAAGCGTCGGGCCGCTCCTAGTTCGTTTACGTGGTTGTTTGCATCTGGCGCGTTAGGGCCACTGGGTTGTGGCCTTGATCTCGCTGCAAGCGGGGTTTGGCTGATATTTTGAATGGGAGGGGCTCGTTGTTGCTTACGGGCCTCTTTTTATGTTGAGGAGACTTTGGCTATGGCAAAGCGTTCTGGGTTGTATTCGGTGCCGTTTGAGGTTCCGGAGCTTTCTTTTGATGAGGCTGTTGCACTTGCGGCCGATACGGGCAAGATTGCGCGTTATTCCACGCCGCTGCTCGAGACCGTCGTCGAGATGCTCGATGAGCTTGGTCGTCCTGACGAGTTCTACGATTGCGTCCAGATAGCGGGTACCAATGGAAAGACCTCGACGACGCGATTCTCGGCTGCCATTCTTCGTGGCGAGGGCCTTAAAACGGCACTCTTTACGTCGCCTCATCTGGTGCGCTATCCCGAGCGTATGGAGATTGATGGAAAGGTCGTCTCAGACGAGGTCTTTGCCCATGGTGTCTCTGCGGCGTATGAGGCAGGTCGTCGTCTCAACGCACGTCGTGAGGCGGCGGGCGAGGAGCTCCGTTCTATTACGCCCTTCGATCTTTTGTCCGTGGCCGGTTTGACTATGTTTGCCGAGGCCGCGGTGGACGTTGCCGTACTTGAGGTCGGCATGGGCGGACGTTGGGATGCTACGAGTGCGACCGATCCCGTGGCCGTCGCCATTACGGGCATTGGACTCGACCATACGAAGGTCCTTGGCGATACGCTCGAGGCCATTGCGGGGGAGAAGGCTGCGGTTATTAAGCCTGGGCGCTTGGTTGTTTTGGGTGAGGGCACGCATGAGGCGAGTGTTCAGCGCGTGATGGATGCCCGTTGCCGCGAGTGCGGTGTGGTGCCGCTCGTGGCGAACCATACGACGACCAAACTTCCGGCACACGTGGGCGATACGGTGGAGTTTAGCTGCACCACGCTGTGTGCCATCTATACGTCGAGCATGGTTAAGCCGGCGTATCAGCCGCAGAATGCCGCGTGCGCGATTATGCTGTGCGAGGGCTATCTGGGTCGCGAGCTCGACCATGAGGCGCTCGACGCTTCTCTTATGGGCTGCCCCACGCCGGGTCGCTTTGATGTGCTGGGAACCGATCCGCTCAAACTGATCGACGCCTGCCATAACCCCCAGAGCTGCGAGAACTTTGTGAGCGCACTGGACGAGATCGATCCGTGTGTAGAGAATCGCCCCACGCTGCTTTGCGCCGCATTGGCCGATAAGGACGTGGCGGGTATCGTCGACGTGCTTGTTCCGGCGTTCCCCCGTGTGGTCGTGACGCAGACCGATTCCGATCGCGCCCTGCCGGCAGATGAGCTTGCTGCCCTGGTGGACGCCGACAAGATTGCGGGCGTGTACCCCAGCGTGTCCGAGGCCCTCGCAGCTTTCAAGGCCGCGAGCGAGGCCTTCGTAGCAGCCGGCACCATCACCCTAGCCGGTGAAGTAGCGGGGCTGCTGCGCTAGAGCCTTTCTGTAGGGCAGCTGGTTGACCTGCTCGCCACGAAATGGGCCTATTTACTACGTTTGACCGGTTGCCCTCGACCACGACGAGAATTGCGAAATCAAAACCGCAGGTAGATGGCTTGCCAATTTTCAAAAAAGACCCGCATGGTTGACCCATGCGGGTTAAACGTAGTAGATAGCCCTTTTTCGTGGCGCATCTCTAGACTGTCAAATTGGTCGACTTGGCCCCTTGGCAGTTGCGGTGAAATAGTTCCTGGATTATGCCTCTGTGGGTCAATCTGGGAACTATTCCACCGCAACTTATTGAGGGGCTATTGGGTAAGGGCTAGTCTAGGCGGACTGGGTCGTGGGGGTAGGCGTTGAGGATCTCGACGCCGGACTCGGTAACCAGGGCCAGGTCTTCGATGCGGACGCCGGTTCGGCCGGGGAGGTAGATACCCGGCTCGATGGAGAACGTCATGCCAGGCTCTACGACTTGCTCGTTGACGAGCGAGACGTCGCCCGGCTCGTGGTCCTGCAGGCCGATCGAGTGTCCCAGACGGTGTGTAAAGTACTGCCCATAGCCTGCCTCCTCAATTACGTCGCGCGCGGCGCGGTCCAGGTCGCACATGCGCACGCCCGGTGCGATGAGCGCCTCGGCGGCCTCATTGGCGCGGCGCACGATGTCGTAGATGCGTGCCGTTTCCTCGTCCGGTTCGCCCCAAAAGAACGTGCGCGTCATGTCCGAGCAGTAGTTGCAGCGGCGTCCACCAATGTCGAACAGCACCAAGTCGCCGCGCTTGAGCACGGTGTCGTCGGGTTCATGATGCGGGTCGCCAGCGTTGGCACCAAAGCTCACGATCGGCGGAAAGCTAAAGCCCTCGCAGTCGTGTTTTCGATACAGACCGAGCATCTGGTCGGCAATTTCGCGCTCCGTTACGCCCTCGTGGACGAGCTTGATGGCGTCGGCCATCACGGCGTCGTTGGCGGCCGAGGACGCGCGCATCAGCTCCTGCTCGGCTTCGTCCTTGTGGGTGCGTGCGGCGGTGACGGCAAAGTCGCCCAGGAAAAACTCGCTGGCGGCGTGACGGTCCATAAGGGGCATCAAAAAGCCCGAGCGCATAACGGTATCGATGCCAAGGGGCTTGGAGGGATCGACCTCGCGAGCGATGGCGTCGGTCACGACGTCGGTATCGGTGTGGTAGGCCACGCGGGCATTGTCATACTCGGGCAGCTGATGCAGGGCGTTGACCAAGATCACAGGCTCGCTGCCGCGCTCGAGCAACACGCCGCAAAAACGCTCGAACATATCAGCATAAAAGCCGGTCAGGTAATAAATCGACCACGGGTCGTTTACGAGCAGCTGTGCGCCGGGGTGCTGAGCCTCGAGCGCATCGAGTACACGCGCCACGCGCTGGTCATTGACATGTGCCATGAAACATCCTTTCGCTAGGGTGCTACCATGGTATCCCCAATGCCAGGGTAGTCAATTTGCGGCGGGGCTATTTTAGCTGCGTCCAACATGCGGAATGATTTTTCTGGGACGGGGATTAAATAATCATTGGGGACTGCGGACGATCTGTCTCTTATACACATCTGACGCTGCCGACGAACTC
>CABSNH010000073.1 GCA_902478985.1 uncultured Collinsella sp. | reverse complement strand
TCGATATCCTGTTCGATTGCGGTCAGACCCTCGGCAATCGCCTGCTCGTCCTCGGCGCTAATAATGCCCTGGGCCGCCAGCATCTTGGCATGTGCCTTAGATCCGGCGATATCCTGCTTATAGAGATGTTTGTCGACCGGCAGCGACGCGCCAAACTTCTGCGTGACCTCGGCCACGCCCGCCTCAAAACGACCGCCCCAAAGAGCCATGGAACCGTCCCCTTTCATCAAATACCAAAACAAGCGCCCAAAGCAATGCGCCCTGTCGCTAAAGCGATTTATCAACCGCTAGTTTTACACATTCCCCACCGTGCGCGGGGCCATGTAGCTAATTTGCAAAGAAGTGACGCGCCATGCACTTGGCGCCCAACGTCTCCCTCCGGATGTTGCCCTGCGAACCATCGATCCAGGCCTTCAGGCTCATAGGGACGTCCTCGACCTTTGCAGCATCGAATTCGGGCGCGAGGGCAAGTAAGGCATGCGCGACAGCATTGAACATAATGGATACTCCTCATATATATAGGCGCAGAGCCGCCAAATTGATAGAAGGAGCCCCGCCGGACAACCCCGGCGGGGCTCGGACTCAGCCGCAGACGCGGCATCATATATGCGGGCGGAACGTAGGGGCCACCGATGTTAAGAAGTGTCAGCAAGCATAACGAAAGGTAGGGACCCCATGCGCCCGTTATGTATCACGCGGATGGGCCGCGCGGATACCAAGGAAAGGAAGGCTTAAGCCTGGACGGCAGCGGAGCTGGGACCCTGGACCTTAGCCCACGTCTTGAGCGACAGCGTATCGATCTCGATAAAGCCGGCGCTGGCCTTCTCGTCAAACGTGGTGTCGCGGTCGTAGGTGGCCAGGCCGTAGTCGTAGAGGCTGAAGGGGCTCTTGCGGCCGACGACATGGCAGTTGCCCTTAAAGAACTTCAGACGGACGGTGCCGGTCACGAACTTCTGGGTGTCGGCCATAAAAGCGTCGAGCGCGTTTTTGAGCGGGCTGTACCACTGGCCGTTGTACACGGCGGTGGCCCAATCCTGCTCGAGCTTAATCTTAGTCTTGAGCAGGTCGCCCTCGACGCAAATGTCCTCGAGCGCCTTGTGGGCGGTGATGAGCGTCAGGGCGCCAGGAACCTCATAGCACTCGCGGCTCTTGAGGCCCACCAGACGATCCTCAACCAGGTCGAGACGGCCAAAGCCGTTGTCGCCCGAAATCTTGTTGAGGGCGATGACGATCTCGGAGAGTTTCATCTTCTTGCCGTCGACGGCGACGGGCTTGCCGGCCTCAAACTCAATCTCGGTATACGTCGGGGTGTCCGGCGTGTCCTCCGGATTCTTGGTCATAACCCAAGCGTCGTCGAGCGGCTCGTTCCAGGGATCCTCCAGGTGGCCGCACTCAATGGCACGACCCCACAGGTTGTCGTCGATGGAATAGGGGTTGTCGTTGGCACCCTCGGGAACCGGCACGTTATGGGCGTGAGCGTAGGCGACCTCGTCGGGACGGCACTTCAGATCCCACTCGCGAACCGGAGCGATAACCTTAAGCTCGGGGTCGAGGGCCTTGACGGCAGCCTCAAAACGAACCTGGTCGTTACCCTTGCCGGTGCAGCCGTGGGCGACGTAGGTCGCGCCAAACTCGTGAGCGACCTCGACAAGCTTCTTGGCGAGCAGCGGGCGAGACAGAGCGGAGAGCAGCGGGTACTTGTTCTCGTACATGGAGTTTGCGGCGATGGCCTTAGTCAGGAACTCATCGGAGAACTCGTCACGCAGGTCGAGCACCTGGCAATCGAGAACGCCCAGGTCGAGCGCCTTCTGCTTCTTGGCATCCAGGCCGGTCTCCTCCTGGCCCACGTTGCCGCAGACGCAAACGACATCGAGATTCTTCTCGTCCTGGAGCCACTTGACACATACGGATGTATCAAGACCACCGGAATATGCGAGAACGACTTTTTCCTTGCTCATGGCTGTTTCCTTTCGCCCTTGGTAGCTAGTTAGAACATCGGTCAGTTGCAAGTCATTTCAAGGTCGAATACCGTGCAATATCAGGTTAAATAGCAATAATCAGCACATACATGCCCTAGAAACATGCAGCAATGTCGTGCTAAAACCCAACGACCTCAAAATGACTCTGTTGAGGCAATTCGCCCCATGCGGACAGAGACGATTGTTATCGTCGTCGGGAAATTGCGCGCTGGCGTCGGATGGCATTGTCTGCAGTAGTGATGATCTTTACGAACTGCATCTGCCTCTCCTTTCACCTATCGCCGGGCGCAATTCTAATATCGTAAACGGTACCTTTTCCTCGGTAAGCGGTTGTTTTTCCGTCTCCGTTTTCGATGGTCGCTATATTACGCTAAAGTGCCCGCGGCACAAGCGACAACTTCAAATTTCTGAAAAGTTTTTTCATTACTTTGTGAATGAAGATGCAAACGCGCGCCAATCCTGCGAAAATACGCCTGACTACGAGTTGATGGTTATAACGTCTGAAACAATTTCGAAACGAAAGGCTCGCTTTTATGCAAACTTACGAATCGGACGCCAATATCGGAAACATTAAGCTCATCGCCGTCGACATGGACAAGACACTGCTGACCGACGAGCGCGTGCTGCCGCAAGGCCTTGACGAACGCCTGGACAAGCTCGCCGAAGCCGGCATCGTATTCTGCCCCGCCAGCGGACGTCCCGCCCCCAAGCTCGAAGAGATGTTCGAGGGCATCAAGAACCGCCTCGCCTTTTGTCCCGACAACGGCGCATGCGTGATCTATCGTGGCAGCTATATCTATAAGAGCATTATCGACGTGGAGCTGTATCAGCAGGTCTTGAGCCGCGCCTCGGAGGATCCTCGCGCTGTCCCCGTCCTGTGCTGCTTCGACGAGTTCTACGTGCTTGCCCGCGACCATCAATACCACGACGAGATCAGCGTCTACTACAACACAATCAACTACGTCGACAGCTTTGAGGGCATTGATATCGAGTCCAACAAGATCTCGATCTTCTTCCCCGCCTACGATGCCGAGCCCGCATTCCGCGAGACCTATAGCCCCGAGTTCTCGGACAAGCTCTACGTCACCAATGCCGGGCGCGAGTGGATCGACTTCATGAACTTGGGCGTCGACAAGGGCGCCGGCGTCGCGCACCTATGCGAGCACCTGGACATCGATATTGCCGACGCCGCCGCCGTGGGCGATACCTACAACGACATCCCCATGCTTGAGCGCGTCGGTCACAGCTTTATCGTGGACAATGCCGAGGAGCACATGAACGCGCACGCAAAGTGGCGCATTCCGAGCAACAACGACGGGGGCGTACTGACGCTCATCGACGCCATCTTGGCGGCTCGTTAACGTTGCTCGTCGGACCTGACCGGGCGAGGCGGGTAAGTTTTTCGTTCGGTCAGGTCCTGGGCTCGCTCGGAAAGCACATTAAGTGCTTTCCGGCTCGTGCGGAATCTACGAAAAACTTACCCGCCTCGCCCGGCCAGGTCCTGCGGCGACTTGCTTGCCGCCTAGATGGCGTCTTAGCGCCTAGATACTTTGGCTGATTTTTTGGAATGAAGGGGGCTCCTTGTTGGCAAGGAGCCCCCTTCTGGTTTTGGTTACTTTGGGGTTGTGGGTACTTCTTTATTTGGCATCGGCCCAGGTTATGCCGGTGCTGGCTTCGGCGATCAACGGTACGCGGAGGTCTACTACGTGCTCCATGACGTCGCGGACCATAGCTGTGAGGCGTTCGACTTCTTCGACCGGGCACTCAAAGTCCAGTTCGTCGTGTACCTGCAGGATCATGTGGGCGGCAAAGCCCTCTTCTTCCAGACGGCGACTTACGCGGACCATCGCGATCTTGATGATGTCGGCGGCGGTGCCCTGCATGGGGTGGTTCATGGCCGTGCGCTCGCCAAAGCCGCGGAGTTGCGGATTTTTGGCCTTGAGCTCCGGAATGTGGCGACGGCGACCGTACATGGTCTCGGCGTAACCTGTCTGCTTGGCACGCGCCACCACGTTGTCGAGGAACGTGCGCACGCCCGGGTAGGCCTCGTAGTAGCGGTCGATCATGTCGCGCGCCTCGACCATCGAGATATGCAGCGACTGCGACAGGCCGTAGGCCTGCTGACCATACACAATGCCAAAGTTCACGGCCTTGGCGTGACTGCGCAAGTCGGGCGTTACCTCGGACACCGGCACGCCAAACACACGTGCCGCCGTCTCGGCATGGAAGTCCTCGCCCTCGTTAAAGGCGCGTACCAGGTGCTCGTCACCTGAGAGATGTGCCAGCAGACGCAGCTCGATCTGCGAGTAGTCCACCGCCAAAAAGACGCTTCCCTCGCCTGCCGAAAACGCCGTCTTGACGGTACGGCCCAGCTCAGAGCGCGTCGGGATGTTCTGCAGGTTCGGGTCGCTCGAGGACAGACGACCCGTTGCCGTGATGGTCTGGTTGTACGTGGTGTGCACGCGACCGTCACCGCGGCGCAGCGGGCCCAGCGTGTCCAGATAGGTGGACTTGATTTTGGACTTCTCACGCCAATCCAAGATCAGGCGCACGATTTCGTGGTCACGGGCAAGATCGCTCAGCACCTTGGCGTTGGTCGAATAGTAGCCGCGCTTGGTCTTTTTGAGGCCCTTGGTCGGAAGCCCCATAACGTCAAACAGCACGTGCGAGAGCTGCATAGGGCTACCGATGTTAAACGTCTCATCACCCGCCAGGTCGCGAATGCTGCGCTCGACCTCGGTAATCTGGGTCGCCAAGCCCTCGGACAGACTGTGCAGGCGGTCGGGGTCCACGAGCATGCCCGCGCGCTCCATCTTGGCAAGCACCGGCACGAGCGGCATCTCGATGCCATCGAACACGTTGGCGGCGTTCTCGCGGGCCATGCGGTCGCGCAGCGGTGCGACCAGTGCCAGCGTCAAAGCCGCCGTGCGAGCGGCGGGCGCAGGAGCGTCCTCGCCGGCACCCTCCGCACCGCGCGCCGCAGGCAGCGCCATCTGCAGATAGGTATCGGCCAGATACGCCTCATCGAACTCGGAGCGGTCGGAATCCAACAGGTAGGCGGCGACCACGGTGTCGAAGATGCGCATGGAGTCGACTGCCAGCGGATCCATGAGCTCGGGCTCGGAAGAATCGATGGGCGAAAGCTCATGCAGCAGCGCTTTCATATCCGGGCTCGCCACGCGGCCCTCCATAAACAGGCGCGCAAGCACACCGACAATCACGCCGTGGGCGAAATTGAAGCCATCAACCACGGCAGTGGTACCGCCGTCGCCCTCCTCAAGCGCAAGCAGCCCCCTGGACGTCGCCAGCCACAGCGTGCGCGTCAGGCCAAAAAGCGCGCCCTCCTCCTTGTCATCGTCCACCACGGCGGCAATCCACTCGCCTGCCTCGATCGCACGAGCGATCTCGTCGGCAGCAGCAGCGAGCGCCTCGGCATCGCCGGCGGCAGCGCGCATAACGGGGGGAATCTCAAACGTGCTTGCAGCGGCCGCAGCCCCACCCTCGCCACCGATCAATGCCAAGAAACGGTTCTGCATGGCCGTAATGCCGAGCGTGCCCAGCGCCGCGGACACTTCGTCGGCAGAAAACGCCGGGAAGGACGTTTCGTCAAAGTCGAGCTCGACAGGCGCATCGGTGCGAATGGTTGCGACCTTGCGGCTCAGCAGCGCATCGTCGATGTGCGCACGCAGGTTCTCGCCCATCTTGCCCTTGACCTCGTCAGCATGCGCGATGACCTCGTCCAAGCTGCCGTACTGCGCAATGAGCGCGCTCGCCTTTTTGGGGCCGATGCCCGGTACGCCGGGAATGTTGTCCGACGTATCGCCCTTCAGGCCGTAAAAATCGGGCACGAGCGCCGGCGTAATGCCGTGATACAGGTCATCCACGCTCTCGGGCGTCATAATCGCTACGTCGGACAGGCCCTTGCGGGTCGAGACCACGTTGACGTGCTCGGTCACAAGCTGATACATGTCGCGGTCGCCGGTCACCAGCAGCATGTCGCAGCCTGCCTCCTCACCCAGGCGAGCCATAGTACCCAGGATATCGTCGCCTTCCCAGCCCTCGGACTGCAGAATCGGCACGTTGAGCGCGGTGAGCAGCTCCTTAATCATAGGGAACTGCGCGTGCAGATCGGGGTCCATGGGCGGGCGCTGCGCTTTATACTGCGGTAGCATCTCCATGCGCACGCGCGGCTTGCCCTTATCAAACGCCACGACCACACCGTCGGGGTTAAAGGCGTCGATCATCTTGAGAAACATGTTCAGAAAGCCAAAGATCGCGTTGGTTGGGCGACCATCCGGCGCGTTCATGGTCGGCGGCACGGCGTGGAAGGCGCGGTGCATGAGCGAGTTGCCGTCGATAACGGCAAAGGTGCGGCGCTTGTCAGACATATTGAATACCTCGCTTTGGGCTGGGCACGGTTTGCTCACTCCAG
The DNA here is from genome assembly GCA_902478985.1 of uncultured Collinsella sp. Classification (GTDB taxonomy): domain Bacteria; phylum Actinomycetota; class Coriobacteriia; order Coriobacteriales; family Coriobacteriaceae; genus Collinsella. The sequence goes on along the minus strand of CABSNH010000073.1, from coordinate 1,465 downwards.
TTTACACGCTCCCCGCCCCGCGGCCACAGTACATCAAGCTCCCCCGCCACCTTGAGCCCGCGCGTGATACGATGGCTCACGGTACATCAACCAGCACGATCGATCCGAAAGGAGTCTGCGTCATGGAGCGTCCCTGCGCATGGAAAAAGTACACGCCACAGCAAATCGAGGAGCTCGAGGAGCTTTGCCGCGGCTATAAGCAGTTTTTGAGCGAGAACAAGACCGAGCGCCTGTGCGTCAAGACCGGTATCAAGATGGCCGAGGAGGCGGGCTACGTCGACCTGGAGACCGTGATCGCCGAAGGCCGCGAGCTCAAGGCAGGCGACAAAGTGTACGCCGCCAACCACGGCAAGGACCTTATGCTCGTCAACCTGGGCACCGCCCCGCTCGAGCAGGGCTTTAACATCCTGGGCGCCCACGTGGACTCGCCGCGCCTGGACCTCAAGCAAAACCCCGCCTTCGAGGCCGGCGACATGGCCTACCTCGACACGCACTACTACGGCGGCGTCAAGAGCTACCACTGGGTGGCCTCCCCGCTCGCACTCGTGGGCGTCATCTGCAAAAAGGACGGCGCCACCGTCGACATCAACATCGGCGACAAGGCGGACGACCCGGTCTTTACCATCTCCGACCTGCTGATTCACCTCTCGAGCGAGCAGATGTCCAAGCCTGCCAAGGACGCCGTCGATGCCGAGATCCTCGACGTGATCGTGGGCGGCCGCCCCGTCAAGTTTGACGAGGACGACAAGGACGCCCCCAAGGAGCCCGTCAAGCAGATGTTCCTGGACATCCTCAAGGAGCAGTACGACGTCGAGGAGGAGGACTTCCTCTCCGCCGAGATCGAGGTCGTGCCCGCCGGCCCCGCCCGCGACATGGGCCTCGACCGCTCCATGATTTTGGGCTATGGCCACGACGACCGCGTCTGCGCTTACCCCTCCATGCTTGCCCAGATCGACGTCGCCAGCGTGGAGCGCACGAGCATCACGCTCATCGTCGACAAGGAGGAGATTGGCTCCGTAGGCGCTACCGGCATGACGAGCCGTTTCTTCGAGAACACCGTCGCCGAGATCATGACGCTCGCCGGTGAAGACAGCCCGCTGGCCCTGCGCCGCGCGCTCGCCCGCAGCCGTATGCTCTCCTCCGACGTGTCCGCCGGCTTCGACCCGGGCTACGCCGGCAAGTTCGAGACCAAAAACGCCGCCTTCATGGGTCGCGGTCTGTGCTTTAACAAGTACACGGGCAGCCGTGGCAAGGGCGGCTCCAACGACGCCGACGCCGAGTACGTGGCCCTCGTCCGCGACATCATGGACGAGGCCGGCGTGGACTTCCAGACCTGCGAGCTCGGCCGCGTCAACGCGGGCGGCGGCGGCACCATCGCCTACATCATGGCCAAGTACGGCATGAACGTCATCGACTCCGGCGTTGCCGTCCTGTCCATGCACGCCCTGTGGGAGGTCGCCAACAA
>CABSNH010000072.1 GCA_902478985.1 uncultured Collinsella sp. | reverse complement strand
TCGACTCCGGCGTTGCCGTCCTGTCCATGCACGCCCTGTGGGAGGTCGCCAACAAAGCCGACATCTACGAGGCCTACCGCGGCTACAAGGCCTTCCTCGAGCGCGCCTAACCAACCCCTCATCAGTTGCGGTGAAATAGTTCCCAAATAGCCCTTTAGACAGGTCGAACAAGAACTATTCCACCGCAACTTCTTTTTTGGCAGAGGAGAATCCATGTTGCAGGTCATCATTTCGCCCGCCAAGCAAATGCGCGCGGCCCAAGATGCTTTTGAAGTCCTGGGCGTTCCACCTTTTGTGCACGAGGCGGCTCGCCTCCACCGCGCGCTGCTAGATATCGAACGAAATGAAGGTAGCGGCGGCCTGCAGGCGCTATGGAACGTGAGCGACAAACTGCTGGGGCCTTGTCTCAACACCCTGCATGAGTTCGGGCCCATCCTGAAAAACGGCGATCTCGACAATCCCGCACTCGCCCGTCACCTCTCCCCTGCCGTCATGTCCTACCACGGCATCCAATACCAAAGCATGGCGCCCGAGGTCATGGATGCCGCACAGCTCGACTGGCTGCAAAGCCATCTCTGGATCCTCTCGGGACTCTATGGATGCGTGCGCCCCTTCCACGGCGTGTCGCCCTATCGGCTCGAAATGGGAGCGAAGCTCTCCGTCGACGATGCCCGAGACCTCTATGCGTTTTGGGGCGACAAACTTGCATGCGCCATTGCGCCGACCGGCTCCAACACCACGGTCGTCAACCTTGCCAGCGTGGAGTACGCCAAGGCCGTTCTACCCCATCTCGCAGGCGACGCCACAACCGTCACTTGTCTCTTTGGCGAAGGTGTCCGCAACGGCAAGCCCATCCAGCGATCGACCGCCAGCAAAAAGGCACGCGGCTCCATGGTGCGCTGGATGGCGGAAAACAAGCTCGAGGATGTAAGCGGGCTCACCGCGTTCGACGTTGGCTATCGTCACCTTCCCGAGCTTTCAAATAAAAACACTTTGGTCTTCCTGAACGAACAGACCTTGTAGAACCACCGCTACTTTTGAATGTGCTGCCTAGGCACGGCGTCTATTCCGCCAAGCCGTCGGCTTTGGCAATTTCATTTGTCGAACCGTCCTGATAGGCAATCTTGACGTGCTCGACCTCGGACACCGCAACACCCGTCGGAGGCTCCAGACGCCATTCCGTCAAGGCGATATCCATGGTCGTGGGCACATCCCCTTGATCTTTGAGCTTCACCGTCAGCGTTTTGAGCGTCGCGTCAAACGTCACGCGTTCGATTTCTTCACCTGGAATGGACCCACCACTCAGCTGCAACTGCACAAACTCATCGCGCGGGTACCAATAATCGCCCGGCGCGGCAACGGTATTGCCGCCCGTGACCTTCACTGTCATGATCGGCAGGCTATCGTCCGCCTCAAACGCCCAGGCAGCTCCCCCACGCCCGCCAAACGTCCAGATACAACAGGCGATCGCCATCACGACAAGGATCGCAAAACCAATTGCGACCAGCCCATGATGGGCACGGCCCTCCTCGGCCGACACATCCCATTGCGTCTCTCGATATAGATGCTTGTCTTCCATGTTCGCCTCCCCACGGGCATGCTCATCGCGTCAATCGTACCCATTCAGGCTATACTTGAGCCCACCACATAAACGGGGAGCTTGCAGGACAAGACGGTAGGCTGAGACTGGGCGCGCCCGCCCTGACCCGCAAACCTGATATGGGTAATGCCAACGAAGGGAGCCGTGCCAATGAGCACACAGACCGAGCCCAAGCTCGTCACGCAAATCGACTTCGCCCGCGCCGGGCAGATCACGCCGCAGATGAAGGAGGTTGCCGAGCGCGAGCATCGCGACCCCGAGTACATCCGCGAGCGCGTGGCAGACGGCCGCATCGCCATTCCCGCCAACATCGTGCATATCAAAAAGGGCATGCGCGCCTTTGGTGTCGGCGAGGGCCTGTCCACCAAGGTCAACGTCAACCTGGGCATCTCGGGCGACAAGGCCGATGCCGCCGAGGAGTGGAAGAAGGTCAAGATCGCCGAGGACTTTGGCGCCGACGCCATCATGGACCTCTCCAACTCGGGCAAGACGCGCCAGTTCCGCCAGCAGCTCATCGACGAGACGCCGCTTATGGTGGGCACCGTCCCCATGTATGACGCCATCGGCTACATGGAAAAGCCGCTGGTCAAGCTCACCAAGGACGATCTGCTCGAGGTCGTGCGCGCTCATGCCAAGGACGGCGTGGACTTTATGACCATCCACTGCGGCATCAACAAGTCGGTCATCAAAACCTTTAAGGAGACCGGCCGCCTCATGAACATCGTCAGTCGCGGCGGCTCGCTGCTGTTTGGCTGGATGGAAGTCACCGGTAACGAGAACCCCTTCTACGAGTTCTACGACGAGGTGCTCGAGATCTGTCACGAATACGACGTGACGATCTCGCTCGGCGACTCCTGCCGCCCGGGCTGCCTCTACGACTCCAACGACGCAACCGAGACCGCCGAGATGATCGAGCTGGGCAAGCTGTGCAAGCGCGCTTGGGCCGCCGGCGTCCAGGTCATGGTCGAGGGCCCGGGTCACATGGCACTCGACGAGATCGCCGCCAACATGAAACTGCAGAAGCGCCTATGCCACAATGCCCCGTTCTATGTGCTCGGGCCGCTGGTGACCGATATCGGCGTGGGTTACGACCACATCACCGCTGCCATCGGCGGCGCCATCTCCGCCAGCTCCGGTGCCGACTTCCTGTGCTACGTGACGCCGGCCGAGCACCTGTGCCTGCCCAACGCCCAGGACGTGCTCGATGGCCTCATGGCCACCAAGATCGCCGCACACGCCGCCGACATCGCCAAGAAGGTGCCGCACGCCCGCGACATGGATGACAAGATGGGCCAGGCACGCCGCAAGCTCGACTGGGACGCCATGTGGAAGTGCGCTCTCGACCCGGTCACCGGTAAGAAGCGCTACGAGGAATCCCCCGCCGCCACCGAGGGCACTTGCACCATGTGTGGCAAGATGTGCGCCGTCCGCACCGTCAACAAGGTGTTCGAAGGAACGACGATCGACCTCGGCATGGAGGATTAACGCGTCTCCGGAGCCACAATCGGTCACAAGGTGCTCGTCAATTGTTGACATGTGAACATTTTCTTACATTTACGTAAAGATTGCACCGCCCGCCCGGGATCGGCATACAGCCGGCCCGGGCAACTTTATAATGCAGGCAGAAGACCCATTTGAATCCGACCGAACAAGGGAGCGAACATGGATCGCAGTAAGGTACCCGCCGTTCTATCCATCGCAGGATCCGATTCCAGCGGTGGCGCCGGCATTCAGGCCGACATCAAGACCATCACGGCGCACCGCCTGTATGCCGAGACGGCCATCACAGCCATAACCGCACAAAACACCCTCGGTGTCACCGCCGTGCAGAACATCTCCCAGGATATTGTCGCGGCGCAGATCGATGCCGTTTTTGACGATATTCGACCCAGCGCCGTCAAGATCGGCATGGTTTCCTCTGCCGAGATTATCGAGGTTATCGCCGACCGCTTGAGCGCCTGGGACGCACAAAATATCGTCGTCGACCCCGTCATGGTCGCCACCTCGGGTGCTCGCCTCATTGCCGAGGATGCCGCTGAGGCACTCACCCGCCGCCTGTTCCCGCTGGCGACCGTTATCACGCCCAACATTCCCGAGGCCATGGCGCTGCTCGATTATGAGGTCGATTCCGAGCGCACGCAGCAAAATGCCGCCATGCTTCTCACCCGTCGCTTTGGCTGCGCGTCTCTCGTTAAGGGCGGGCATTTTGTCAACGAGGCCAACGATGTGCTAGCAGAGCCCGCGCCACTCGATGACGAGGGCAACCATCTGGGCGATCCGCTCACCACGTGGTTCCGCCACAAGCGGATCGAGACCGGCAACACGCACGGTACTGGCTGTACGCTTTCGTCCGCCATCGCATGCGCGCTGGCCCAGGGCATGGATCTTGCCGATGCCGTCAACGCCGGCAAGGCCTACCTAACGGGTGCTCTCGCCGCTGGCTTTGACATGGGCAAAGGCTCCGGCCCCGTCAACCACATGTGGCAGTACTGACCTGTAGGAACGACAAAAACGAACACGCCGTTTACCTGCTGGTTTAAGTACGACAACAACGGCAGAAGCGCGTAAAAACGGGTTAGCACGCGCACTTGGGATAATTTGGGGATATGAAAGCCGCGCGGGCGTGCACCCGGAATATCCCCATTTATTAACACAAAGAGGCCCCTCCCCGGGACTACCGGGGAGGGGCCTGTCCTTATGGTCTGGCGATAACCACCTGGTCGCCGTCCTCGTCGAGGTACGGCGTGATCGCGATGCCGCGGTCGCTCTCGACCACGATGTAGGCTCGATTCGTCGAGCGCTCGGTCGCGATGTACGAATTGACTCCACCAGGCAGATCGTACAGGGGGCCTTCCGACTGGTCCATGACAGTCATGTCAGATGCCGCCTGGGCATTCTTGGGCGCCAAGGCTGAGCAGACGATGATGATGAGCGCAGACATTGCGATGAGGCACGCGATCGCATAGGCGAGGCTGAGCATCTTCTCTCTCGGTTTCATGTCACTCCCTGACGAGGTAGTCGTCGGCCTCGGGCTTGCCAGTGGCGCGTCCCACGGCAACATAGCGGATCTTCCCGCTGCCGCCGGTGTAGCGTCCCCAGATAAAGCCGTCCGCGGACTTATACCAGTCGTCGAGCACGACAGTCTGCCCCCTGCTGTAGGAGGCCACCACGGACCCGGAGAGGGACGGCGCCGAGCGCACGTTGAGCTTGAAGACGGTGCAGCGGTAGCGGCCTCCGAAGCTCTCGGTCTCAGTCGCCTGCTGGGTCGGCTGCTTCGCGGGAGCCTGCTGAACGGGTGCGGAATTCGATACCTTGATTCCGAAACTCTCGAGGTAGATTCGGGCCAGGTCATCGAGGTATTCATTGAACTTCTGCAAATCGCCGCCGTTGTCGATGAAGCCGTTCTCGGCGAGGCGGTAGTTGATGCCGCGCGCGGCAGCCCTGTTGACGTTGGCGAGGTCGGAATGCTTGACGAGCTTCTGCGCCCGTCCCGGCATAAATGCTGACAACTTGTCCGCCAGCGTCTTGTCGTAGGAGTCCGGGCTGAACTTCGAGCTGATGATCACATGGGCACCGTGAGGTGTCTTGAGGCCGCTGGCATCCATATGCAGCTCAACGACGGGACCGTCAGCCTTGAGGCTGTTCAGCCCGCCGTCCGCATACCAGTTGCGCGAAGTGTCGCAAAGCACCACCCGATCGCCGCCAAGCTCCTTGATGCGCCTGCCAAGCGCACGCACGCGCTCGGCCTCGGTGTACCCGCCGGCGCAGCAGCCGGGGTCTCCGGCGCCGTGCCCGCAGATGACGAACAGCTTGGCCACGCTATTCCTCGCCGCCCTCGTGAGACGGTCCCGGCTGTGCGCCGCCAACCTCTGGCAGGTCGGTCGCGACACTGGTTAGCAGCGACACGACGGCGGCGACGCCCGCCACGCTCGCGACCTGCACCCAGTCGAGGTCCGTGAATCCGACGCTCCCGGTACCGATGAGCGCCACCGCCGTCTGAGCAGCCGTCTTGACGGCACGGGTGAGGGCCGCGATTGCCCATTCCTCGTACTTCTCCATGATGCTAGTCCTCCGATTCTCCCCTGATGGGGGCGTTGACGATTTCCTGGTAGTAGTGGGTGCCGGTGCCATTTCCGCCCATGCCGTGGTAGGCCCCGTAGACCTGCGAGGCCTCCTGCTTGACCCAGTCGGGGCAACCCTTGCCGCTGACCACGTAGCGCTCATGGAGGTCCACGAGGCGGCTTCGCAGCATCGTCCGAGTGCCCTCCTGCATCGCATCCATGAGCCGGTACAGGCGCATGAGCGCACCCGCGAAGGCCGCGAGGACAACCGGCACGGCCCACTGGACGGCCACGCGGGCTAGTTCTTCCACTCGCGCGCCTCCACTAGGCAGTCAGTTGCTTCCACGCGCCGTCGCTGCCGAACGTGCCCGGCTCGATGGTGTTGCCGTCCATCAGAGACTCGTAGACGCTTCCGTACTTGGTGACGCGGTCGCCCTTGGCGTATGACTTGCCGCTGACCCACTCGGGGACGTCAGCGCCGCCGGCCGTGGACGCCATGACCTTCGCCCAGTGCTGGGGGTCGGAAACGGGATCAGCCGCAGTCGCCGTGTGGCCCGAGATGGCCTTGTAGAGCGTGCCCTGCCAGAGCGCGCGGTCGCCTTGCGCGTAGACGTGGCCGCACATGTAGAGCGGATAGAGCGCCGGAACCTTCAACGCGTCATCGTCGGAGAGGGCGGCCGCCTGGATCTGTGCGAGCATGAGGGCAGCGTCCTGGGGCGTTCCGGCATCGGGAACGAGAGTCCACACCTGCCAGATGGCGCCGTCATGCTGCTCATAGGAGAGCACCGTGTGGTAACCGGCGCCGGGGTTGGGTTCCGCCGTCTCGCGAATCGGCAGGCCGGAGCCGTCCGTGGTCAGGTAGACAGACCCAGATACAAATTGTCCGTAAAACATTTTTCTCCTTAATGGTTGATTCTTTCCCAAAGCTCCGGGGCCGTATCGGGCTCAGATCCGATACGGGGCGCATGCGTCTGCAGGCACTTGTACAGGTCGCCTCCATATGCCACACGCGCGCCGGCGGCATACGAGGCCTCACCCACATACCACGGCCGGATGAGCTGGGGTACCTTCAGCGCGTCCTCATCGTCGAGAGTCTCGGCGGACATGGCGGCAAGCCGCACCGCGTCATCGCGCACCCCGTCTGGCACGACACTCCATACTTGGTAGATGGAACCGCCCTGCTGCTCATACGCCATGACCGCCTTGAAGCCCTCGGGGACCTCAGGCTCATCAGACGCGAGAATCGGGAGACCCCTCCCATCTGTCGCCAGGCGCACCGCGGGCCCGACAAGGGTCCCGATCAATGCCATTTAGACTCCTTTCTCTCGACCTCTCGTGGCAGAAATCCCACGCGCGTATCCTCTCCTTGAGAGCCCACGCGTCTGGGATTTACGGGATTGGAGACCATAATGAAAGTTGCAGAGGCCGCCTCGAGGTACATGGACGACAAGCGCGGCAGGCTGCGCGCCTGCACCCTGGCCGGATACGAAAGCGCGCTAGCGCTGCACGTCCTACCTCGCTGGGGCGAGCTGGAACTCGAGGCGATAACGCCCGAGGGCGTACAGGGCTGGATTGATTCGTTTGAGCTGCCTGGGGCCGCCGAAAAGGCATACAAGACCCTGCGGCAGGTTATCCGCTGGGCCATCCGCCGTCTCGGAGTGCGGATGTACGACCCCACCGCCGCCGGTGTCGAGCTACCGCACAAGCCGGCGCACCGACCACGCACGATGGAGGCGAGCCAGGTCCGCGCCTACCTCCGCGCGCTGTGGGGACACGAGTGCGAGGCGGTCGCGATCTGCTCGGTGACCCTCGGGCTGCGGCGCGGCGAGGCGTGCGGCCTCAAGTGGTCGGACATCGACCTGCGCACCGGCGAGGTCCGCATCCGCCGTTCGAGGCAAGTCGTGCGCGGCAATGAGGTCGTCGAGGCGCCGAAGACCGAGCGCTCCGCGCGGTCCTGCTGGCTCCCCCGCTTCGCGGTCAAACGCCTGCGCGCTCTGCGAAAAGGCCACTCGGGCTGGCTGTGCGATCTGTCGCCCGACGCCATCGCGCGGCACATCAAATCCGCATGTCACCAAGCCGGCGCCGCCTGGACCTCGATGACTGAATGCCGTCACACGTGGGCGACGCTCGCCGTGGAGGCAGGCGTGGGTATCGAGACCGTGGCCATGATGCTGGGGCACACCGACATCGGAACGGCCTACGAGCACTACATCGTGCCGAGGCCGCGCATCTGCAAAGATGCGCAGAAAGTAGTCGAGCGGCTGATACTCGGGGGCTAGGATTCCGTATCCCCGAGAATTGTGGCAAAGACGAATGTAGGGAAGAACTATCAGG
>CABSNH010000071.1 GCA_902478985.1 uncultured Collinsella sp. | reverse complement strand
GACAGCTCGTCCGTGGAGGCAAAGATGTTGTCCCAGCTAAAGAAGGTGACCGGGTCGACGTCGAAGTACTCGCAGATGAGCTCGCAGCCGGCCGGGACGATGCCGTGCATGAGCACGGTCGCCACGCGCAGCTCGGTAAAGGCATCGACCAGGGCCTGCTTCATGGCGGCGTTGGCTGGCTCGCCCTCGAGCTTGTTGGCGGCCTTGGAGGCATCGCTCCAGCGCTTGTTGGCGGCGCGCAGGTAGTCGTCGCACACGGCGAGCGCGCGGTGCGTCTCGAACTTGTACATGGCCTGCTCAAAGGCAAGGGCTGCCTGCTCGGCGGCTTCGACCACGGTGGCGGAGGCGGCACCGGCGGGGATGCAACCGTTGCGGTAGGGGCTCTCGTCGCCCTCCTTGACGGCGACGCCGTAGAAGCAGCTGCGGGCCAGGCGGTTGAACACTCCGGTCAAAAGAGCGCTCTCCTTAAGGGCCGGATCGATGACGCGCTTGTCGTCGCAGGCGCGCACCTCGTTGCCGTCCTTGTCCTTGCCGGTCACGCGCGTGTCGTATGCCTTGGGGCTAAAGCTCACCGGCTTCTCGGATAGGCCGAGCGACAGCCAATGCGCGCGCATCTGCTCGCAGGTGTAGTGGTTGAGCAGGTCGTCTGCCGGCGGGGGAGGCGTCTGCGAGGACGAGCTGGCCTTTTTGCCCATGTAGAGCAGGTGGTAGCAGGCGCTGACGGTGCTCTGCGTGAGGTTCCAGCCCAGGGCCTCCCACATGGCGGTCTGCGCGATGCAGTAGAAGTAGATGTTGTCCTGGCCGATGAACTGGTAGATCTGCGCGTCGTCCGAGCACCACCAGTCGCGCCAGTCGAGCGAGCTGTGCTGGTAGGTGGGCGCGGGGACCTGCGTGGAATCGGCGGCGGGCTCGCCCATAAGGGCGGCATCCTGGGCGGCGACACCCTCAGTTACGCCGGCGGCGCGGGCATCGCGTGCGAGCACGGTGCGCGTATAGCTGATGGGCGCCCACAGGCTCTCGGGCCAGCACCAGCAGGTGACGTCGTTCACGCCGTCGACCTCGGGCACCGGAACGCCCCAGTCGATGTTGCCGGTGATGCGGAAGGGCACGAGTGCCTTGCCGCTGCGGAAGCGCACGCCGCCGTTGGCGAGCACCGCGTGGGCGTCGTCGCGCTCCTTCCAGCTGGGGAAGGTGACGGTAAAGCTGCTCTTGTTGCCCTCGGGCTCCAGCACGGTGTGCTCGGGCAGCTGGTCTTCGACGGCGTCGAAGGCCTCGCGGAACTTGTTCTGAATATAGAGCTGTGCCGGCAGCAGCCACTCTTCCATGGTCTTGGAGACCACGGAGCGAACCTGCGGGTTCTGGGCGAGCTTGGCGGTGTAGGTCTTCATAAAGTCGAGGTAGGCCGGCAGGTCGAAGTAGAGGTTGTCGACCGGGCGCAGCTCGGGCACCTCGCCGGTGAGCTGGCTCTTGGGCGCAATGAGCTCCTCGGGCTCAAACTGGTGACCCAGGTCGCACTCGTCGGCGTACGCCTTCTCGGACTTGCAGCCCTGGATGGGGCAGCGGCCGATCACCTGACGGCCGTTGAGGAACGTGCCGGCCTTGGCGTCGTAGAACTGCAGCGTGGAGCGCTTGGAGATGGTGCCCTGCTCGTGCAGGCGCTCGATAATCTCGGCGGTCACCTCGTTGTGAATCTGCGCAGCCGGCTCAAGGCCCGAGCCGCCGTAGATATCGCAGCTGATGTTGTAGTTGTTGAGGGTCGCGGCCTGGCGGGAGTGATTGGACTCGACGTACTCGCCGATGGACTTGTCGTAGCCCTCGTTCTCCTTGAGCTTGCGGTAGCTCTCCATGATGGGCGAGCCATAGCAGTCGGTGCCCGAGGTGAAGATGACGTTCTCGCGGCCCAGACGGTCGCGCAGGAAGCGGGCGAAGAAGTCGGCTGGGACAAAGACGCCACCGACGTGGCCAAAGTGAAGGCCCTTGTTGCCGTAGGGCTCGCCGGCGGTAACGATGGCGCGGCGAGGCCAGCTGGGACGGTCGTTCATGGAGTATTTGGATGCCATGGGACTCCTTCGCATATGGTGAGAGCGCGGCCGGGCGCAAGGCCTGGCGACGCGGTGGTCAATTCGTGCATATCGTTCGACATTATCGCACATGCGGGCGGGTACGTGGCAGGGGCGCTATCCTAAGATGTTATGAATGAGATTTCCAACATACATGCGTTTGAGGACGAGGATTTTCTGCACGCCTGCGTTGTGTGGGGGATGGCCGTGCTTGGCGCATTTGCCGTGTGCCTGGTGCCGGTGTTTATGCTGATGGGCGGGCCCGCTGACCTGGATGCGGCTGACGCGGGCGGTTGGACGGCAGTCTTGGGCTGGATAGTCGGCTTGGCTGCGGTTTCGGCGGCGTCGTTTGCCGTGCACGAGCTGGTGCACGGTGTGTTATTTAAGCTTCTGGCGCCTGCGGGCGCGAAGGTGACCTTTGGGGCGAATCGCGAGACGGCGATGATCTATGCCTGCGCCGAGGGCGTGGTCTATTCGCGCCGGCGGTACGTGGCAGTTTGCCTGGCGCCGACGGTTGTTGTGACGGCGGCGTTTGCCCTGTGGTTTGCGTTTTCGGGCTATCCGCTGATGTGCTACCTGGCGGCCGGCTTGCATTTGTCGGGCTGTGTGGGCGACTGGTATTACGTGCGGACCATCCTGCGCGACCGCCGCATTGTCGCCTGCGAGGACACGTCCTTTGGCGTCCGCTTTTTCGCAAGGTAGTCTTTTGGGATGATTTTTCTGGGACGGGGATTAAAAAATCATTGCGGGTGAGGAGATGTTGATGAAGCCGTTGTTGTTGCACGCCTGCTGTGCGCCGTGCTCGCTGGAGCCGGTTCGCCTGCTGCGCGAGGAAGGGTTTGAGCCCACAATCTGCTGGACAAACCCCAATATTCAACCGCGTGATGAATGGCAGCGGCGTTTGGACGAGCTGCGCCGGTGGTGTGCCGATGGCGACATCGAGCTCATCGAGGCGGGGGAGGACCGCGAGCGCTGGGAGGTCGGCGTGGCCCCGCTGGGCGCCGATCGACCCCGTCGCTGTCGCGCGTGCTATGCCTTGCGTCTGGCCGAGGCATGCCGTGTGGCTCAGGAGCGTGGGTTTGAGTTTGTGGGCACGACGCTCGCCGTCTCGCCGTATCAGTTGTTCGAAACCTGCAATGACGTGCTTGAGCGCTTGGCGGCGGCACATGGGCTCACCCCGGTCATTCGCGATTTTCGCCCGTATTACCCCGAGGCGACACGCCGTTCGCGCGAGCTGGGTATGTATCGGCAGAATTACTGCGGCTGCCGATTCTCGGCCGTCGAGGCGGCCATGGATCGAGCCCGCATCCGCGACGAGCGCAAAGCCGCCAAAAAGTAGTTCATTTGGGACGTCAGCCTGCTAGGATGTAGAGCGGACTTTAGCTATATAAGGAGAATCCGACGTGTCTATGCGTACCGATGATTTTGACTACAACCTTCCTGAGGAACTGATCGCCCAGGCGCCTGCCGAGCCGCGTGACTCCTGCCGTCTGCTGGTGGTGGATCGCAAGGGCTCCCAGGCGGGAACGCCGCTGGAGCACGGCGGTACCGTTGAGCACCGTATCTTCCGCGATATCATCGACTATATCGAGCCGGGCGACGTGCTCGTCATCAACCAGACGCGCGTGATGCCGGCCCGTCTGATCGGTCGCAAGACGGGCTCGGGCGGCGTGGTCGAGACGCTGCTGCTCAAGCGCCGCGAGGATGTTGACCCGCTGGGTCACGTTTGGGAGTGCCTGGTCAAGCCGGGCAAGCGTCTGAAGCCCGGTGCCCAAATTGAGTATCGCGCCGGTGGCGCCCATGCGCCCGAGGGGGCTCCCGTGGTGCTGACGGCCGAGGTCGTCGACTTTGTCACCGATAGCCGCGGCGGCCGTCTGGTGCGTTTTGAGCCGGCCGGGTGCAATGCCGCCGGCGAGCCGCGCACGCTCGACGAGGCCATCCATGCTGCCGGCCACGTGCCGCTGCCGCCCTACATTACCGATTACGAAGGCGATCCCGAGAAGTACCAGACCGTCTACGCCATGAAGGAGGAGCACTCGGCTGCCGCTCCCACGGCGGGTCTGCACTTTACGCCCGAGCTCATGGCCGCTATCGAGGCCAAGGGTGCCAAGTTTGCCGCCGTCGAGCTCGAGGTTGGCATCGATACTTTCCGTCTGGTGGAGGAGGACGATCCCACACAGCATGTGATGCACACCGAGCGCTACCACGTGTCGCAGGAGGTTGTCGACGCCGTGCATAAGGCGAAGGCCGAGGGGCATCGCGTGATCGCCGTCGGCACCACCGCAGTGCGTTCGCTCGAGAGCGCCTTTGACGCGGACGCGCCGGTGTCCGATCCGGCCGTGACGGCGCGCTATTTTGAAGGCCGCGAGGACGGCGCCGACACGCTCGGCCGCGGCGACATCGTGGTGCGCGAGAACGCGACAACGCAGCTCTACCTCATGCCCGGCTCAACCTATCACGTGGTCGACGCGCTGATCACCAACTTCCACGTGCCGCGCTCCACGCTCATGATGCTCGTGAGCGCACTTGCCGCCCGCGACCAGATTATGGATGCCTACGCCGCCGCTATCGAAGAACGTTACCGCTTCTTCAGCTTTGGCGACGCCATGCTCATTTGTTAGTTACGCGGTTCTACGAACCGCGTAACTGCTCGACGCTGCAAACGCCCCTAAGCGGCAATCTGACGTTCAATCGTCGGGCATGACCAGAAGGTCAATGCCCTTCTCTTTCACGTCACCTTGCTCGCTTAGGGGCGTTTTCGCTGTCCGCGCCAAAACATCGGCGTTGCCGTGGTTGTTGCCGTAGTCATTGGGGACGTTCTTGTTCGACTAGTCGTTTAAGAACGTCCCCAATGACTACCTTGCATCAATCTAATAAGTTGCGGTGAGATAGTTCTTGAATTGGCCTTTTTGAGGGCTAAACAGGAACTATCTCACCGCAACTGCGTTGAGCTTTTTTGGCAGCTAGTTTACTTGCTCGCGAAGAGCCCGATCAGGACGATCACGAGGACTACGGCGACAATGCAGACGATGGCTCCGGTGAATTTGATGCGTGAGTCGCGGGTGCGCTCGCGCACGTCGTCCTCGGCGGCTTCGAGTTGAGCCACTTCACGCTCAGTTTCGGCGTGCTCGGCCTTATCGCGGGCCAGGGAGCCCGCGAGCGATTCGGTAATCTCGGGATGGTCATGCACCTCGGTCGCCTGCTCGATGATCGACTGTGCGTGCGCGACGTCCGCCTGGGCATTGGCAATAGCCTGCTCTTGCTCTCGACGTGCTTTGTCCTCGGCGGCGATCTTCTCGCGCAGTTCGCGCTGGCGCGTTGCGGCGGCGGCTTTTGCGGTCTGCAGCTCGTCGCGCGCGGCATCGGCCTCGGCCGTCACGGCCTGATGGGCACGCTTGGCGTCGGCGATGGGGGCTTGCGCCTGCTCGACGGCGTGCTCGGCGGCCGCGAGCGAGTGCTCAAGATCGGCGGTGATGTTCGGGACATCTTCCTCGGCTTTGCGCAGGGCATCGGCCGTGTCGGAGATCTGCATCGAAAGCTCGCTGGTGCGCACCGTGTAATTGGCGGGATTCGCCGAAGGATTGCGCTGCAGCTCGGCATACTCGTGGCGCAGCGTTTCGAGTTGAGCACGCGTGGCGTCGACGGTTTGCTGTACTGCGGCAACGCCGGCGTCGCGCTCGGCCTGCACCTTGTCGCGGATGCGCTTGGAATCCTCGAGGCGGCGAACGAGGCGGTTACCGGTCTCGCGCGAGCTGGCTTCGCGCGCCTCCACCGCGTCGAGTGCGGCTTTGAGACGCCGCTCGGTGGCGTCGTCCTCTTCCTTCATTTGTTCGAGCTGCGCCTTGAGCTCTGTTGCCTTGGCAGCATGGGTATCGCGGCCGATTTCTGCCGCCGCGGCGGCCTTTTGTGCCGTGTCGATAGTCTGGCGCTGCTCGGCGACGATTTGGTCGTAGCGGCCTGCGATGTCCTGGCGCGTCTCGAGCTCCTCGCCTTGGTCGGCAATGCGCTGCTCAAGTTCGGCCAGGTGGGCGCGGGCGTCCGCGAGTGCCTTCTTTGCGGCATTCATCTCGCGCATGGCCGAGGCTCCCTGCGCGATAAAGGCGCCCACGGCGCTGGCGGTGTTTGAGACGGCGCCTCCCAGATCGCGGCTGGCTGCGGGGGTGTGCGGGGCGGTCGGGTGAGCGGCGTTTTCCGTGCCCACATCGGGCGCCTGTGACGTGGCGATGCTGCCGGTGCCGCCCTCGACTACGGAAAAGCCGGCAGCGTGCGGATCAACTGCATCGGCGCCAATGGTGGGATGCTCGAGCTGCAGGAACGAGGGCATGGTGCTGCCTTGGTCGGCAACGGGGGTCTCGCCGGGCACGAAGGTCGAGGCGGCCTCGGCGGCCTCCTCTTCTTCGGTGTCGATATCAGCGTCGGCCACGGCGTCTTTCATCGCTTTGACGGCATCCATCATGGAGTCCATGACGGCATCGAGCTCTTCTTCCGAAGACACCTTGATGGGGCCTTCTTCTTGCGGGGCGGCGTCCTTTTCGGGGGCGTCGTCCTGAGCGGCCGAATCGTCGTTTTGCTCGCCGGCATCTTCGGCCGCAGGGATTTCCGTCGCAGCGCCGTTATCCAGAGTGGCGTCGTCGACGTCGGTATCATTGCAGGTCGCAGCGTCAGTATCTGCGGCGACGTCTGCTGAATCATCAATATGCTGTTGAGTCTGGGGGTCCAGCTCGTCTGTCATAGGCATGTGCTCCTCATCGTTGTTTGTCACCCTATGATAAAGTCTCGCGCCGACATCCCGCGCGCTGCAGCAAAGTTTCAAAACGTGTTCGATGGCTCGCTTGGATAACAAAAATTCGGCCTTCTTATTCAGTTTGTGCTTGACATTCCCTTCGCCGAATGACGTTGCGCCGTTCGCCTGCTGCAGTCTTTATTTTTCACTTGAACCCGTTAAAGTTGCATTTCAGCTTTTGGCGCGTGAAGTTGGATACGCGCAGTCGGCGGGCGTGCCCGTCGCGATTTTGAAAGGACTTCGTATGGGACTTTTCACTGGTAAGACCGTGATCGTCACCGGCGGCGGCAAGGCCACGCTTAAGGACGGCTCTGCTGGCTCCATCGGCTACGGCATCGATATCGCTTTTGCCAAGGAAGGTGCGAACCTCGTTATCACCGGTCGTAACGTTGCTAAGCTCGAGGCTGCCAAGGAGTCTCTTGAGGCTGAGTACGGCGTCAAGGTTCTGCCTGTTCAGGCCGATGTCTCCGCCGGCCAGGACAACGAGGCCGTCGTGCAGAACGTTATCGACAAGGCGATTGAGGAGTTCGGTCGCATCGACGCCGTCGTCAACAACGCTCAGGCCAGTGCCTCGGGTGTGACCATCGCCGACCACACCATGGATCAGTTTAACCTGGCCATTTATTCCGGTCTGTATGCCACCTATCTGTACATGCAGAAGGCCTATCCGCACCTGAAGGAGACCAAGGGCTCCGTGGTCAACTTTGCCTCGGGCGCCGGCCTGTTTGGCAACTACGGCCAGTGCAGCTATGCCGCTGCCAAGGAGGGCATCCGCGGTCTGACTCGCGTTGCAGCCAACGAGTGGGGCAAGGACGGCATCAACGTCAACATCGTGTGCCCGCTTGCTTGGACCGCTGCGCTCGAGAACTTCCAGGATGCCTATCCCGAGGCGTTTAAGGCCAACGTCCACATGCCGCCGGCAGGCCACTACGGCGACGTCGAGAAGGAAATCGGCCGCGTGGTCGTTCAGCTCTGCGGCCCCGACTTTAAGTACATGAACGGTGAGACCGTCACCCTCGAGGGTGGCATGGGCCAGCGGCCTTAAGGGTTCCGCCGTTCTACCGAACGGCGGACCGGCCGACGCTGCGCGGTCGCCAGAGCGACAACTTGTCATTCAAAGAGGGCGGCATGACCAGAAGGTCTATGCCGTCCTCTTTTCATGCCAATTTGTTCGCTCTG
>CABSNH010000070.1 GCA_902478985.1 uncultured Collinsella sp. | reverse complement strand
CGAAGCCGATCTGGGCGACGATGTCAAAAACGGACTCTCCAGCGGTGTTGACAATGCCCTCGGCGGTGGTGCGGATGAGCGAGCCCATGCGGCCCGTTCCCATAATGACGGTCTTAATCAAGCAGACCAGCCCCCTTCAGAGCATCGGTAAGTGCAGAGCGCGTGTCGTCTGCCATGGGGCACAGCGGCATGCGGTAGTTTGCCTCGATCATACCCATCTGGGCGAGCGCCTCTTTGACGGGGATGGGGTTGACCTCACTAAAGAGGGCATTGATGAGCGGCTGGCCGGCAATTTGGATATCGCGGGCACGCGCCACGTCACCGTCCAAATAGGCGCGGCACATGTCATGCACGAGCTGCGGCTGCACGTCTGCCCACACGCTGATGGTGCCCGAGGCGCCCAGGCTCATGAGCGGCACGGTAAGCGCGTCCTCGCCCGAGTACATGCGGAAGTCGTCTGACAGCAGGTGGGCGATCTTGGCCGCGTAGGCGACGTTGCCCGAGGCCTCCTTAATACCCATGATGTTGGGGTGCGCGGCCAGGCGCTCTACGTTGCGCTCGCTGATACCGCAGCCGCAACGACCAGGGATGTTGTACAGGATGCAGGGGATGTCCACGGCATCGGCGACGGTCTTAAAGTGCTGATAGATGCCCTCTTCATTGGACTTGTTGTAGTAGGGGGTAATGAGCAGCAGGCCGTCGGCTCCCAAGCCTTGGTAGGTGAGCGACTTGGTGAGCATGGTTTGCGTGGAGTTGGAGCCCGAGCCGGCGATGACGGGGACGCGTCCTGCAACATGCTTGACCACGGCGGCGACAACGGAGTTGTCCTCGTCGTCGGTCATCGTGGCGCTCTCGCCGGTGGTGCCCAGGGTGAGGATGGCGTCGGTGCCATTTTGTAAGTGGAAATCGATAAGGCGCTCGAGTGCGTCAAAGTCGACGCTGCCGTCCTTTTTAAACGGCGTGACAAGGGCGACGATTGAGCCCTCGAGGTTGCGGATATCCATGTTCTTCTCCTTCGCTTCCGCGATCTGGATGCGTTTGTTCCATTGGGCGGCGACGGCCAGGCGCTCGTCCTGAGCGCGACGACGAGCGCTTTCGGCACGCGATTTGGCCAGCAGCTCACGGCCGCACGGCAGCACGTCGAGCGTGGCAAAATAATCGCCCGGGCGCTCGGCGCGGCGGATAAGGTCGGCCGAGCCGTCGGGGCGCAGCAGCACCTCGGCGGAGCGCAGGCGGCCGTTGTAGTTGTAGCCCATGGAGTAGCCATGCGCGCCGGTATCGTGGATCACGAGCACATCACCCATGTCGATCTGCGGTAGCTCGCGGTCGATGGCGAACTTGTCGTTGTTCTCGCACAGATTGCCCGTAATGTCGTACGTGTTTGTGACAGGCGCCGCGGTCTTGTCGGCGCCACCCGGCTGGCCCATCACCGTAATGTGGTGGTAGGCGCCATACATGGCAGGGCGGATCAGATCGACGGCGCTTGCGTCCACGCCGATATAGTTCTTGTAAATCTGCTTCTCATGGATGGCTTTGGTGACCAGACATCCATAGGGGCCCATCATAAAGCGGCCCATCTCGGTGCAGATGGCCACATCGCCCATACCGGCGGGAACCAGGATTTCGTCGTAGGCCGCGTGCACCCCCTCGCCGATGGCGTGGATGTCGTTGGCCTGCTGCTCGGGCAGGTAGGGGATGCCGACGCCGCCGGACAGGTTGATGAAGGCGACGTGTGCGCCGGTCTCGCGCTCCAGGCGCACGGCAAGCTCAAAGAGGATGCGCGCGAGCTTGGGGTAGTAGTCGTTGGTGACGGTGTTGCTGGCAAGGAATGCGTGGATGCCAAAGTCCTCGGCGCCCTTGGCCTTGAGCATGCGGAACGCCTCGAAGAGCTGCTCGGTGGTCATGCCGTACTTGGAGTCGCCGGGGTTATCCATGATGCCGTTGGAGAGTTGGAACAGGCCGCCTGGATTAAAGCGGCAGCTGACCGTCTTGGGGATGGGCCCCGCAACGCGCTCAAAGAACTCGATGTGGCTGATGTCGTCAAAGTTGACGATGGCGCCCAGCTTGTCGGCGAGCTCAAAGTCCGCTGCCGGCGTGTCGTTGGACGAGAACATGATGTCGTGTCCCGTGATACCCAGCGAGCGGGCGATCATGAGCTCGGTATAGCTCGAGCAATCGCAGCCGCAGCCGTATTCGTTGAGAATGGAGATGAGCGCCGGGTTGGGATTGGCCTTGACGGCAAAGTATTCCTTAAAGCCCGGGTTCCATGCGAAGGCGTCGCGCACCTCTTGCATGTTGCGGCGGATGCCCGCCTCGTCATATAGATGAAATGGCGTGGGGAACTGCTCGACGATATGCTCGAGCGTCTCCTTGTCCACAAACGGCTGCTTGGCCGCATATGCCTCGTTGGGGGTCAATGCCATGTCCCGTAAACCTCGCTATCCAGACGGCGCCATCTGCGCATCGAATCCGCATAGCGTGGACCCAATGTCCGGATAGCGCTCCCGCATTGCTGCAGACAGTCCTGTGGGTGTTTCCCACAGGCCCACCAGGTTGTTCGTGCCCGAAAAACCCAGTTCGGCGGGTTTCGCCTCCCCACGGGGTCAAAGCCTGCCGGCTCGCCCGCGGTTCTTCGTGCCCGCGCCTCTATCAAGTGGTAACGACCCTACCACGTTGCACTTTAGCAAACAAGAGTATTTGTATATAACGTTTAAAAAATGCAGCAATATGCTGGAAACATGTGTGCCACAATCCTGTATCACAATAAGTTGCAACAGATATGCCTCACGAAGGGATCTTTTATGACCGAGCTCCAAGAACTCCGTCGCTATCGCCGCGATCTCCATCGCATTCCGGAGCTCGATTTCGATCTTCCGCAAACCATTGCCTATATCGAGGGCGTGCTGGCACCGCTCGCTTGCGAGGTGACCCATCCGTGCCCCAGCTGCGTCTGCGCTTTCTTCGATGTTGGCGTTGGTTTCGCGCATGCCACGGCGATTCGCGCCGATATGGACGCGCTGCCCATTGTCGAGGCAACAGGGGCAGCGTTCGCCTCGACACATCCCGGCAAGATGCACGCTTGCGGACATGACGGACACATGGCTATGGCGCTTGCCGCTGCGACGTATGTCGACCGTGCGATTCGCGAGCAGCCGGGCGTCATGAGGCGCAACGTGCTCTTTGTGTTCCAGCCGGCCGAGGAAACGACCGGTGGTGCCAAGACGGTATGCGAGAGCGGCGTGTTCGAGCGCTACGGGGTCGACCGCATTTTTGGCTTCCATGTGTGGCCCGATCTGCCTGCCGGCACGTTGGCGAGTTGTTCCGGTCCGCTGCTGGCGCGTTCGAGCGAGACGCATATCCATATTCACGGTACGAGTATTCATATCGCTAAGACCTATGGTGTACCGGTCGAGGAGTCGCACGATGCGGCATTGGCAGCAGCGAAGTTTTTGGTTGCCGAGCGCGAGCTGATGGACGAGCTGGGCACCGACGAACCCTGTATCGGCAAGTTTGGTCTGCTGCAGGCCGGTACCGTCTGCAACGCGGTGGCGGGGGAGGCCCATGTTGCCGGCAGTCTGCGTGTGTTTACAGACGACATGTTCGACCGTGCGCGTGAGGGCTTGCGCCGCGTGCTTGATGAGGCATGCGCTGCAACGGGCTGCACGTACGATCTCGACTTTGCCGAGGGCTATCCGCCGGTCGACAACGACCCCGAGTTGTTCACTCGCATTGCACCGGCTTTGCCCGAACTACAGCTCGTAGATGAGCCTTTGCTGATTGCCGAGGACTTCGCCTTCTATCAGCGCCATCTGCCGGGCGTGTTCTTCTTGCTGGGCACGGGTGTGCCAGAGGGGCAAGAAAACCCGATTGACGCTGATGGCTGCCCAGCCTATGCGATGAGTGCCCTTCACACTGATACCATGCTCTTTGACGAGGAAATCCTGCTCAAAGGCCTCGATGTCTACAAACGATTGCTTGGCTTGGAGTGACGATGGAACGACGCCGATGGTCTGCCGTGTATAGTCCTGGTGGGTGCGGGTGCGGCTTGCTGCTGCTCCCGGTTATTGCTGTGAGCATTGGCGTGATGTTTGCGCTTGCTGGACTGGCAGCAGCGGCACTTGCGCTGTTGATTGTGGCCATTGGCGTGACGATTTGGCTCTGCCGTAATCGCGAGCAACGCCGTGCCGACGGCAAGACCAATGTCGGATGGGTCTTCTTTTTGGTTGTCGCCTACCTATTGAGCATCAGTTATCTGGCGTTCTTTATCTTGTTGCTTGTGAGCACCTTTACCGGGGAATCCGTCACGGTGGGGTAGGCATCGATTGCCTTTTTGAGGATGAACCGAAAAGGGGCCGGATGGGCACTTTGCCTATCCGGCCCCTTTCGCTCGGTAGTCAATTCGGTCTCTTACTCGGCTGCCTCACGGCGAGCGACCTCGTCGATCAAGATAGCATCGCCGTGCTTGGCGGCGGCAATGCTCGCGGCCATAATCATGCCCATTGCCGTGATGTAGGCGAAGAGCATCGACGGCGCCACGTCCATAACGATGCCGGAGAGAATCGGCGTCGCCACCTGAGCCGCCATGCTCACGGTGTAGTAGTAACCGGAGTAGCGGCCCACGCTTTGGGAGCTGCAACACTCCAGAATCATCGTGTACACGCACAGGTCCACGCCGCCCAGCGCGACGCCCATCAACAAAAAGATCCCGTACAACACGGGCGAGAAACCGGGTGCCAGCCAAAGAAGCGCGGGGCACAAAACCATGATGACGGCGGTGCCCAGGGCGACCTTTTTGCGGCCGATTTTGAGCGAAAGGTTTGCCAGGGGTACGTAGCTTAGCAGCGCGCCTGCAATCGTCACGATATTGATGATGGCATAGGAACCGCCCTCCATGCCATAGAACAAATCGGCATAACGGCTGATATTGGTGGTCATGGCGTTATAGCTCATGTAGTAGAAAAACGTTGCGGCGAGCAGCATGATGATGGAGCGACGCACGTCGGTGTCTGCAACGCGTTCCTTACCGCCGGCCTCGGGGGAGTCGTCTTTGTCAATCTGATCCTCGTCGATGCCCATTGACAGCGATTTCTCGCGCATCTTTTCGACGAGGGCGGGCTCACGGACAAAGATGCCGTAGACAACGGCTGACACGAGGATAAAGGCGGCCTGCAAGATAAAGAGCGGAAGATAATCAGGTTTGTCGGCCTTGGGAACCATGACCGAGATGGCGACGAGCATAAGACCCGTTCCCGCATAGCCGACGATCTTTTCGATTGAGTCCGCCTTGGTTCGAAGTGGGCGAGGCGTAATATCGGCCACAATGGCAACCGTCATGGTGCGGTAGGCGCATATTGCCAAAAGCGTGAGGATAATCGCGCCAATGAGCAGAGGTAGGCTGCCCATGTTGTTGGCGATCGCGATGAGCGGGACGGAGAGCATTGCCACCGCGGAGCCGCCCAAGATAAAGGGCGTTCGACGCCCGAGTTTGCTTGCGCAGTGGTCCGAGAGGATGCCAAAGAGCGGAAGCAGGAACAGACCAAAGACATTATCGATGGCCATGATCGCGCCGGTGAGCGAGTTGGATAGGCCAAAGGTCCCTGTGAGCATCTTGGGAACGATGCCGTCGTAGACCTGCCAAAAGCTGATCATGCCCATAAAGGGTAGGGAGGCGAGGGCGACGGCCTTGGTGTCGAGCCGGGCCGCCCGCTTAAGATTTGGTTGGGTCATGCTGGTTCTCCTGGTCGGTAAAAGCGGGGAGGGGTGCTATCGGCCCCCGTTCTACAGTTGTTCAAGGTTGGCGAGAAACGCCACATAGAATTCGATGCCGCGCTTGTAGACGTCGACGCCGATGCGTTCGTTGGCGGCATGGATGAGCTTGCGCGCCTCGCCCGAGTAGATAAAGCCGCAGAAGCGGTAGACGCGATCGCAGATCTCGTTGAACTCGCGCGAGTCGGTACAGGAGTTCTGCACGTAGGGAGCAAAGCCGGCCTCGGGATAGACACCCGACACGCAGCGATGGATGTAGTTGAAGGCGGCATCGTCTTCGTAAGGCGAGATGGGCGCGGGCTCGGTGTAGGGAATCGCCTCGTTGATTTCGACGGTGACATGGTCGGGGCTTACGCCCGAGGCGCGGCACTGCTGGGCGGCGAGCTTGCGGGCGCGCTCAACGGCATCGGCGATGGTCTCGAACGGAGCGATGCGCACGTTGAAGTTGGCGCGAGCAACTGGTGGCAGCACGTTGTGCGCATTGGAGCCTTCGAGCTGCGTGAGCGCATAGGTTGTGCGCAGCATGGCCGAGGTCTCGGGGCTGGCGGCCATGATCCTCGTAACCGCGGGGCGCGTGAGCCACAGGTTGCCAAAGATTGCCTGATACGTCGCGCTGCTGCGGGCACCCAGCTCGGTCAGAGTTGCCTCGACGGCGGGCGTGAGCTGCGGCTTGCCGGGGTTGGCCGAGATAGTCTCGCATACACGGCAGAGAAGACGGCAGGCATCGTTTGCCGCAGGCGTAGAGGCATGGCCGCCGTCGGCGCGCGCCGTGACGATAAGGTCGACGTGGCCCTTCTCGGACACGCCTACCATGGCAACGGGTTCGGTGACGCCGAGCGGGGCGTCGGTTGCCACGGCGCCACCCTCATCGAGCACCATATAGGGATGGATGTTGTGCTCGCGAAGCCACTGCACTGCATGGGTTGCAGTAGGTGCGGCGATTTCCTCGCCATCGCTCGAGAAGAACCAGACATCGCGCGGGGGAACGAAGCCCTGGGCAATCAAATGCTCGGCGGCCTCGAAGAAAGCCGAGACGATGCACTTGGTGTCGAGTGATCCGCGGGCCCAGATCTCGCCATCGATGATCTCGGCTCCAAAGGGGTCATGCTTCCAGTCTTGGCCCTCGACGGGCACGACGTCCTGATGCGCCATCATGACGATGGGGTCCAAGGCGGAATCGGCGCCAGGCCAACGCAGGAGCATGCCAAAGTCGTCGATGCGTGTGAGCTCGGCGACTTTAAAGAAATGCGGATAAAGCCGCTGAAGTGTGGGAATCCATTGGCTGAAGGGCTCATCGTCGCGCTCGGCGATGTTCTCACGCGAAACGGTGGGGATGCGCAGCAATTCGCAAAAGCGCTCGGCGGCTGCCTCGTCTGCCTTGTAGGTGCCTGCATCAAGAGGCGTGCCCTGTGCGACCGATACCGATGCTCCCATGGTGGGACTCCTTTCGTGTTGTATATCGAATACGTCAAGATTATCGCCCGCGCCGCGCGTGGGAAATGGCGAAACACGTTGTTCATCTGCGGACGGCGGGTCGGATAGCCTTAGCCGACGATGACCGTGCCGTCTTCGGCCACGGTGATGGCGTCTCCGGTCGACACGGCATCGAGAAACTCATCTCCCAGGTTGTCAATGGTGGGCATGGGGGTGTCGGTCCATACGCCCGAGAGGATCGCGCCAGCGGCGGCAAGGCTGTCAATGGGTTTGGAAAACAGCAGGCATGCGGGTTGGCGCCCCATTTTGGTGGCGCAGAAGAGCACCATGCCGCCTGTGGTGGAGCCGATAGTCTGCGGAAGACACAAGGCACATCCCGCCAAAGGTTTGCCGTACAAGTCGGGATTGTTTTGGTCGGAACACGTGGCCTTTTTGTCGCCAAACATCAGTGCCTTCTGAAACGATGCGAGTGTGTTGAGCCCTCCGTGAGAGACAAGTGCCTTGGCGTGGGCAGTTCCGGGGACAACGACGCGGCCGTGAAAGATTTTTTCCATGAGGAGTCGCCTTCCTATTTGATTGGTTTTCCGGTGGTGACGTAGGCGAGCACCTCGTCGTCGGTGTAGTAGCGCGATGCCGAGTACGTACGCAACTTGTTGGAGTTGGTGATGATGGGCATGCTGCCGCACAGCGGGTTGTTGGTGTACATAAGCGGGCAGATGCTCGAGACGACGGCGCCGGTAGTCGAGAGGCGTCTGTATGCCGCAGTCTTGCGGAAGGCGTCTGCCACGGATGGGGCGGCGGTCAGTACGGTGGGTACTTGCACGCGGCACTTGCCGGAGGCGCTCAGCCC
>CABSNH010000069.1 GCA_902478985.1 uncultured Collinsella sp. | reverse complement strand
GATTTCTGCCTGTCTCGTGGGCTCGGAGATGTGTATAAGAGACAGATCATGTACTTAGCACGATCGGCAACCTCGGGATCGATACCCGCCACATAGGGCAGGTAATTATGCTCGGCAACCAGCGGATAGTACTCGAGCTTGGCGTCGGCGATCTTCGCACCCGCCTCAAAGACCGGATAGCACGGATCGGGAACCAGAATGGTGTCACCCGGATTGAGCAGGGCCAGGCCCAAATGGCCCACGCCCTCCTGCGTGCCGTTGCACGACTGCACCATGGACGGCGTAATGCCCGAAACGCCAAAGCGGCGCTCATAGTAATCGCACACGGCTTGCTTGAGTTCGGGCAGGTCGCGCAGGGCGTACTTCCACATCTCGGGATCCTGGGCGGCCTGCGTGAGCGCCTCGACCACGTGGCTGTACGGCTTAAAGTCGGGCGTGCCCACGCTCATGTTGTAAATGGTCTTGCCCTGAGCCTTCAGCGCGAGAAGTTTGTTGTTGAGCGAGGCGAAGACCTCCGCGCCAAAGCGGTCGAGACGCTGCGATGCCTGCATGGTGCCACCTTTCGATATGAAAAACGCGGCGCTCCGACAAGAGCGCCGCGCGATACGGGCCATCAGATTGCAAAAGTGTAACGCTTGCAAACCCCGTATTGGTTCAATTTAGCCAACCTTAGTCAATTGCATTGAGCGCGTCGATCTGCGCAAGCCACAGACGCGAGCTGGCGTCACTCGGCATACGCCAATCGCCGCGCGGGCTGAGCGTCACCGAGCCCACCTTGGGACCATCGGGCAGGCAGCTGCGCTTAAACTGCTGGGCAAAGAAGCGACGATAGAACGTGCGCAGCCACGTGTGGACGGTCTTGGCGTCGTAGACGCCCTCGAAACTCTTGAGCGCCATGCGGTAGATCTTGCCCGGCTCAAAGCCAAAACGCAGCAGGTAGTAGAGGAAGTAGTCGTGCAGCTCGTACGGGCCCACCAAATCCTCGGTCTTCTGCGCAATCTCGCCGTCGCCCGTGGGAGGCAGAAGCTCGGGGGACACCGGCGTATCGAGGATATCGAGCAGTGTCTCGGCAATGCGCCCGCCAAAGACATCAGCCGCATAACGCACCAGATGGCGCACAAGCGTCTTGGGCACGCTCGCGTTGACGGCGTACATGCTCATGTGGTCGCCGTTATAGGTAGCCCAGCCGAGCGCCAACTCCGACAGGTCGCCCGTGCCGATGACAAAACCGCCAGCCTGATTGGCCAGATCCATCAGAATCTGCGTACGCTCGCGGGCCTGGCTGTTCTCGTAGGTCACGTCCTGCACGGTCGGATCGTGCTCAATGTCCTTGAAGTGCTGCTCCACAGCCGCATGGATCGAAACCTCGCGGAAGCTCACACCTAGGTCGCGAGCGAGCGACTCGGCGTTCGACTTGGTGCGATGCGTCGTGCCAAAGCCGGGCATGGACACGGCCGTGATACCGGTGCGCGGCAGCCCCAGTGCATCGAAGGCGCGCACGGTCACAAGCAGTGCCAGCGTGGAGTCCAGGCCACCCGAAAGACCGATGATTGCAGCCTTGGTACCCGTATGGGCAAGGCGGGTCTTGAGGCCGGCGGTCTGCAGGTCGAGGATGGTCTCGCAACGCTCGGCCAGGTCGCCATGGTCGGCCGGCACAAAGGGCGCGCGGGGGAAGACACGGTCGATGTCGCAGGCGTTGCGCAGGACGGGAGCCTCGGAGAGCGTGCTCTCAAAAGAGAACTCAACGGTCGTGGCCTCCGGCGCATCGTCCGTGCGCGCCCACGTCGTCGAGCGGCGGCGCTCGGCAACCAGACGGTCAAGATCGATATCGGCGACGGCCATATCGCAGGTAAGCAGTTTGGTGGCGGCGAGCTTGGAGCCGTTTTCGTAGACGAGGTTCTCACCCGCAAAGACCATGTCGGTCGTGGACTCGCCCTCGCTCGCGTCCGCGTAGGCATAGGCGCAGTACAGGCGTGCGCTTTGGTTAGAGATAAGGCTGCGGCGATAGTCTGCCTTGCCGATGATCTCGTCGGAAGCAGAGGGGTTGAGGATCACCGTAGCGCCGGCAAGCGCCATCTCGGTCGAAGGGGGCGCCGGCACCCACAGGTCCTCGCAGACCTCAACGCCCAGCACCATATCCTCGGCACCTTCATCACAGCAGCGGTAGACAAGCCCCGAACCCAGCGGAACCGGACCCTGACCGGCAAACTCGACCCACGCGGGATCTGCGGGCGCCGGGGCAAACCAGCGGCGCTCGTAGAACTCGCCATAGTTGGGCAGATACTTCTTGGCCGTGAGGCCCAAAAGCTCACCCGCGCAGCACACGGCGGCGCAGTTGTAGATATTCTCGGCAACTGCAACGGGAAGACCGATGGTAAAGACAATCGGCAGCCCACGAGTCTCGTCGAGGATATGTACCAGAGCGGCCTCACAGGCATGCAGCAGCGTGCGGTTATGGAACAGGTCGGCCGCGGTATAGCCGCACAAGTTAAGCTCGGGCAGCACCAGCGCGCGAACGCCGCACTCGGCAGCCTCGCGAACAGCCGCCAGCGCAACCTCGGCATTGCCCTCGACGTCGGCCACGCGAATCCGCGGCGACGCCGCCGCCACACGCAAAAAGCCATCAGACTGAGAAAGGTGAAGATTCATAAGAATGCTCCCGTGCGTAGACGCCATTCACAACAATTAGCAAGCCCTATTGTAGTTCAACCGCCGGGTGTAACCGCATCCCACCAACTTGGTGAGCTATTGATGAGTTGATGGTATCTGTTAAATGTCACGTACGATTCACATCTGGTGGGTACCCTGATGGCTACATGAAACGAAGCAGATTTACACCGGGAGGGCCCCGTATGACAACCAAGTACACCGACGCGCCGCGCACGCGCGTCATGACACCAGCCGCGCTCAACAACGGCGTTCACGAAAACCATTCCATCGGACAGACCATGGCCATCGCGCCCAAAAAGGGCCTGTTCGATGACATTTCCATTCCCCAGATCATCGCCGGCGCCGCAGCCGCCGCCACGAGCGTCGCGCTTGCTTCCAAGATTGGTATTGCCGGTTCAGTAATTGGCGCCGCCGTGAGCTCGGTCATCACCGTTGTGTCCTCGCAGGTCTACCGCCACTTTATCTCTGCCAGCGCCAAAGCCCTCAAAGGTACGCACGCCGACGTCGACTACCCCGCCGGCGCCTATGAGCCCGTTGAATTTAATGCCGAGGAGCACTTAGGCGGCGCCGCGACTACCCAGGAGATGCGCCAGATTGCAGGGCGCGCGACCACGGCACGCGTCGCTCCCAACAGCCTGCGCGCCAAGGCGGCGGCAGAGCGCAGCCAGACGCAAAAGAAGGTCATCATCTTCTCGATCGCCATCGCCATCGTCGCGGTCATCACCTGCACCGGTGCCATCCTTATCACCACCGCCGGCGAGGGCCTGGGCGAGCGCCCCGAGCCGATCCTTTCGTCGCATACGACCGAGCACGACGCGGATAGCACTGGTCCATCGCAAAGCCAGCAGGACGACTCGCAGGGCACCTCCGCATCCACCGACTCGTCCTCGAACACCCCTGATCAGTCGCAGAGCGCTGATTCCTCTGCGAACAGCGGCGGCACGCAATCCAGCACGACCGACTCAAGCCAAACGACTGACGGCTCTCAACCGAGCACAGGCGACCAGACGAGCGGCAATGCATCGGGCACGGGATCTACCGACAATAGCAACACCAACAGCTCGAGCGGAACCGCTTCCGGCACGGCATCAGACAGCTCGAGCCAAGACACGGCATCGGGCAACTAAGCACGTTTGCCCCTCATAGATAACCGACCTGCATAACGGGCGCGAACCGGCAACGGTCGCGCCCGTTTGCCTTGGGCGACGAGATGGCAAGCCCCGCGCGATGGTAAGATGCTTTGGTGTGTAAAGAGGAGATTTGCCATGAGCAAGACAATAGTTAAGCCCACGCTATCGCTGGGCAACCACATCTATCTGTATCGCCTGCTGCGCGACGCGATTGGGTGCGGCAAGCAAACGTTTATGACGCAGGTCGAGGAGGCACTCGCCGCTGGTGACATGGTCGCATATGACCTGGGCTTTGAGTCCACGCGCGAGCTGCTCGAGGAGCTCGACGACTGCATTAAGCTGACTGTCTTTAAGGGCGGTCGCCTGTATGCCACCGTCATCGCCAACGAGGCTTGGGATGCCGCCCTTGCCAAAGGCGAGGACAAGCCCAAAGCTGCCAAGGGCGCCAAGCAGTCCTACAAAAAGAAAAAGCGCGGCGAGAAGGACCTCAAGGCCGTGCGCCCCAAGCACGTTAAGCGTCCCGAGCCCGAAGCCATGGTTGAAGTCGTGCCGGAACCCGAGCCCGAGACAGAGATCGAAGTCGCTATTGAGGTAACGGCAGAAGCCGAAACCGAAATCGCTGCCACGACCGAGCCCGTAGTCATATCCGAGCAGGAAGCCACTGCTGAGCTCAACGAGGCTCCCAAGTCGACAGCCGAAGAAGCCGCCAACCAACCCGAGACGTCTGCGTTCCAAAACAGCGATGTCTTTGGCGACGAGCCCGAGGACGATCAACCCGACGAGCCCGACGATCAAGACGCCACCGAGTCGACGCCGGAGCCCGAGACGCCGCAGCCCGCCATTTCGCTCACGGTCGTCTATGACCCCGAGAACGTAAACGCCGGCATAACCACCATGGCATCCACACCCATCGAGGCAAAGTCGAGCGTCGAGAACGAGAACGCGACGCAGGTTGAGGTTAAAACCGCAGCTGTAGACGCACCCGTCACCGAGGAGCCCGCAGATTCCACGATCACGCCGGAAGCGACGCTGGAGCCCGCACCCGTCATCGAATCCGTGCCCGCCTCTGCTTGCGACCAAATTCCCGCACCGGCACCGGCTTCGGTACTCGCAGAGGCCCCAACCCCCGCACCCGTAGCGCCCGCCATCCCCGAGGACTTCCCCGTCGATTTCGCAACCGAGGTCTTCTGCCCCGGCCCGCTTCTGCACCAGCTGTCGACCTATCTCCCCTACGGCGCCGATACCCTCGGCATTGTCGGCGAGTACTACTGGATCGCCCGCGAGCGCGGTACCATCGAGGCCGCGCGAAACCGCGCAAGCTTCCCCCTGCGCTACACGCAGGCCGGCGAGCGCCGCGAGGTTACCGTGCGCATCCGCCGCAACACCACCGGCGGTCTCGGAGCCGCCTGGGGCATCGACAAGGTCGAAGCCCCGGTCGAGTAAAAAAGGCCTCGGATAGCCAATTGACCATCCGAGGCCTTTTGAATTCAGGCCTTTTAGTTGTCATCGGTGCATATAGACACCAGAGAAGCAAGCTCATCCTCAAGTTGCGGAGCAAAGTATCTAAAAGAAACCTGCGCTCCAGTCGGTATCGACTCAATCATATTCGCAGCATTATCTGAGACTCGGTACGGTGCAGTTTCACCTGTCTTTAAATCCTCTATTGAGCAGACAGCGTCTTCAGCATCAACCGACCTAAGCACGCCTTTTCCTTGTAACATCACATCGGCATGCCCGCCAGCTATTTCTAATGAACCTGAGTCTGTCGCAGTCACTTCTCCGGAACCTCCGCGCGATATCTCTTCCTTTGTTGAACAGCCCACCAATGAAGCCATCAGCACCAAAGACAGGGCTAGACGAATCGCCCTACTTCGAAAAAGTCGTTCCATAAGTCCACGCATAATAGCTCTGATCATACTTCAGGAAGGATAAAGATGAATTCCAGCCGTCCGCTATGCCAATCATCTGCCTTGTCTCTCCAGTTTTCTTACCAGTAAGTGTGGCGTAAGCCTCCGCTGTTACAGAATGGGCTGATCCGTTGTACAAACTCGCATGTAAAACATTCGGTCTATTAGAGTTAATCTCATTTTGAATGCTCGCGATAGCCGGAGAGGAGACAGTGCGGGCGATAAGAGTACTTCCTCTGCTTGCGCAGTAATTTGTAAACCCCGTTGCACAGGTTGATATCGGCGTTCCACCCAAAACAACGCCGGGAACAGTCTGTTCTTCATCGGAAAGAGCATGGGTATTGGTGTAACTCCATATCTGCATATATTGCGAAGGGTCGCTATATAAATTGGCAATGCCATACAGTTCCGCAACGTTCGAAAAAGCTGTCACCATACAAGCATAGTGGGCGGTAAGCCTCTTAATCTCGCTTTCATCATATGACATAAACTGAGAAATGGAACGAAATCCAGATACTGTGTAATCCTGCATTTGAGTTGCGTAAATTACAACATCGTTCCAGCTTGAAGGTTTATTCGATAAAACGACAGGCCGTCCTTCTATGGAAACAGCCGGGATTGTTCTTCCGCAATTTGTTGTTATTGAACCGTCCAAAGATTGCACGCCGAATTCGAATGGATTGATCATTACGACTGGGTTATTGAAAGAATAAGACTCGACACCAAGATCTCCTCCCCGATCCATAGGGCTGACTAAGCCGTCTCCAAAACGATATCCCGTAAGTATTTCATCATCTGAAGCATCTAAAACCAAATAGCCCGCGGCTCTATTGGATGTCACAACCGGAACAATGTAACCAAGCGGGGACCCATCAACATCTACAAAAGGAATAGGGTCAGAAGGCGTATACGAATAGCCGAGGAGTCCCTTTATATATTTATCGGCAAGCTCTTGCGCAATTTCAGAAGTAAATTGTATCTGCTCACCATCAATATTGCCCGTCGAAGCAAAAACCTCTTTCGGACGTGCGGCTAAGGCGACAATTGAAGACGCGACAAGTTGCAGAAAACGACGACGCGAAAGCATATGTTCTTCTTTCTAGAGAAGCGACTTATAAGGTACTCCTATTCTATAATCTTTTTTGTAACGTTACAGCACTGGTTATATTTCAATTCGATTTGCTTATGTCCTTGCAACCCAATGCGTCTTTACGTTTTAAACGGAATTAGAAAATCACTCATAGCAAAAACGGGCTTTAATCCCAAAGAGATAACTTTGATTATGAATCAAACCAGCAGCCAGGGCATAGCTGCAGTGCAATTGCTACAAGAAAGGCCGCCCTTGGTGGCGGCCTTTCTACTTGCTACTAGTCACGCGTCAGCTTGCGGTGAATACGATGCGGCTGGGCTGCGTCCTCGCCCAGGCGCTCGATTCGGTTGGCCTGATAGGCCTCGAAGTTGCCCTCGAACCAATACCAGTTGCCCGGATTTTCGTCGGTGCCCTCCCACGCCAGAATGTGCGTGGCGACGCGGTCCAGGAACATACGGTCGTGGCTAATGACCACCGAGCAGCCCGGGAACTCGAGCAGCGCCGCTTCGAGCGAGGACAGCGTCTCGACGTCGAGGTCGTTCGTGGGCTCGTCGAGGAGCAGCAGGTTACCGCCCTGCTTGAGCGTGAGTGCCAGGTTCAGACGGTTGCGCTCGCCGCCGGAGAGCACGCCAGCGCGCTTCTGCTGGTCCTGGCCCTTAAAGCCAAAGCTCGCCACATAAGCGCGGCTCGGAACCTCGGTCTCGCCGACCATCATGTGGTCCAGGCCGTCCGAGACGACCTCCCATAGGTTCTTGTCGGGGTCGATGCCGGAACGGTTCTGGTCGACGTAAGAGATCTTGACGGTCTCGCCCACCTCGAGCTCGCCCGAAGTCAGCGGCTCCAGACCCGCAATCGTCTTGAACAGTGTGGTCTTGCCCACGCCGTTGGGACCGATCACGCCCACGATGCCGTTGCGCGGCAGGGTGAACGAAAGGTCATCGATGAGCACGCGGCCATCGAACTCCTTGTGCAGATGATGGGCCTCGAGCACCTTGTTGCCCAGACGCGGGCCCACAGGGATGCGGATGTCGGTCCAGTCGAGCTTCTGGCTTGCGCGGGCCTCGGCCTCCATCTCCTCGTAGCGAGCCAGACGGGCCTTGTTCTTGGCCTGGCGAGCCTTGGGCGAGCTGCGTACCCACTCGAGCTCGGCCTCCATGCGCTTGGCGAGCTTGGCGTCACGGTTGCCCTGCGCCTCGATACGGGCGGCCTTGGTCTCCAGATACGTGGAGTAGTTGCCCTTGTAGGGATAGAG
The DNA here is from genome assembly GCA_902478985.1 of uncultured Collinsella sp. Taxonomy (GTDB): domain Bacteria; phylum Actinomycetota; class Coriobacteriia; order Coriobacteriales; family Coriobacteriaceae; genus Collinsella. The sequence continues at coordinate 50 of CABSNH010000069.1, read as the reverse complement.
GTGCTGTCTCTTATACACATCTGACGCTGCCGACGAACTCTAGGGTGTAG
>CABSNH010000068.1 GCA_902478985.1 uncultured Collinsella sp. | reverse complement strand
AGGCGCAGTCTGCGTCTATCGAGGAGCTGGCGGCTCTTGCCGTTCTCTATCAGCAGGTGCTCGGAGACCAGGATGCCACGGGCTTGTCCGATAGCGATCAGCGCGGTCTTGCGCTGGTGCTCGCCGGCTTACCCAGCATGGTTGACGATCTGCTCGAAGAGCCGAGCGTAACGTTTTTGCGGCGTGCCCAGCAGCGTACGCTGGGGGCGATATCTTTGCCCAAGGTGCGCGATTCATATATCCAGACGGTCAAAGACGCTGGTCTTTACGTTGACGCGGAGACGGCGGACCTTGCGGCACACAAGAGCATGGGGCATCCCTATATGGTTCAGCTGGTGGGCTATTACATGTGGCGCTCTGCCGTCCGGCGTGGCTCTCAGGTCATTGAAAGGTGCGATGTCGAGAATGGCCATGCGGATGCCGTCTCCGAGTTCTACGAAGCGGTCGACGCGCCCCTGTATTATGGATTGCGCAGTCCGCAACGCCTCTTTATCGAGGCCATGGCTGCTGACGAGGGTAAACCGACGCGTATGGCGGATATCATTGAGCGCTGCGACCGTACTCAGAGTTGGGCGAGCAAATATCGCGCAAGCCTGATTCGCGAACGCGTCATCGAGGCTGCCGGATACGGTCTCGTCCGGTTTACCGTGCCCATGCTGGGCGAGTACATTCGCGATCGAGTTTTATGGCATGAGTAGGGTGATAAAGGTGACGGAACAGAAGATGAGCCCGCAGGCTATCGAGGTGCGTGGCGCGCGTGTCCATAACCTTAAGGACATCGATATTGATATCCCGCTGGGAAAGCTCGTGGGTATTGCCGGCGTGTCGGGTTCGGGCAAGAGTTCGCTGGCACTGGGGGTTCTTTATGCCGAGGGCTCGCGTCGCTACTTGGAAGCACTCAGCACCTATACTCGACGTCGCCTGACGCAGGCCGAGCACGCCCAGGTGGACGAGGTATTGCACGTACCGGCGGCCCTCGCATTGCATCAGCGCCCCAGCGTGCCGGGCGTGCGCTCGACCTTTGGTACCATGACCGAGCTCAACAACAGCCTGCGTCTGCTCTTTAGCCGTTGCGCCCATCACGTGTGCCCGCACTGCGGGGCGCGCGTGGAGCCGAGCCTTAACGTGGCTGCGGGCCTGTCGCTCACGTGCCCTGCATGTGGTCGCGAGTTCTACGCGCCGAGTGCCGAGGACCTTGCCTTTAACAGCGGCGGTGCGTGTCCCACCTGTGGTGGCACCGGTGTCATGCGCGAGGTGGACGAGGCGAGCCTGGTGCCCGATGAGTCAAAGACCATCAACGAAGGTGCGGTCCTTCCCTGGGGCACGCTCATGTGGGATCTGATGAAGCAGGTGGCAGGCGAGATGGGCGTGCGTACCGACGTGCCGTTTAACCAGCTCACGCCTCAAGAGCGCGACATCGTGTTCCACGGCCCGGCGGTTAAAAAACACATTCTCTACGTGCCCAAAAACGGCGAGGGCGCCACGCCGCTCGACTTTACCTATTACAACGCCGTCTATACCGTTGAGAATGCGCTCGCCAAGGTCAAGGACGATAAGGGCTTAAAACGCGTTGCTCGCTTTTTGCGCGAGGGAGCATGCCGCGATTGCGGTGGCACGCGTCTCTCCGAGGCTGCGCGCCAGCCCCAGGTGCGCGGTATCAATCTGGCGCAGGCGGCGGCCATGACGCTGGGCGAGGCGATTGAGTGGGTGCGCGGGGTGCCCGCATCCTTGCCGCCCGAGATGCGGCCCATGGCGACGGATATCTGCGATTCGTTTTTGAGCGCGGCCCGTCGCCTGGTCGACTTGGGCCTCGATTACCTTTCGCTCGATCGTGCTGGCGCCACGCTCTCCACGGGTGAGCGCCAGCGCGTGCAACTTGCTCGCGTGGTGCGCAACCGATCGACAGGCGTGCTTTATGTGCTGGACGAGCCTTCGATCGGCTTGCATCCTGCCAATGTCGACGGCTTGGTAGGCGTGATGCGCGATCTGGTGGATGACGGCAACACCGTGGTTGTTGTCGACCACGACACGCGCGTGCTGGCGGAGGCTGATTATCTGGTCGAGATGGGCCCCGTTGCCGGAGCAGGCGGCGGCAACGTGATCGCTGCTGGTACGGTAGACGAGATCGAACAATCGCAGGGCAGTCGCATCGCGCCGTTTTTGCGCTCAGAGTCCAAGCGCTTGCGTCCGCAGGTAACTGACGACGAAATGTTCGACCAGGGCCATATCCGTATGGCGACCGATACCATCCATACCGTCAAGCCACTCGAAGTCGATATCCCGCGCGGCCGCCTTGTCGCGGTAACGGGCGTTTCGGGTTCGGGTAAGACGACGCTCGTGCTCGAGACGCTCATCCCGGCGCTTAAGGCACAGGCAGCTGGCGAGCGCTTGCCACGCCATGTGCGCTGGATCGATGCCGAGGGCATCGCACGCGCCAACCTGATTGACGCCACGCCCATCGGCGCCAACGTGCGCTCGACGGTGGCGACTTATGCCGACATCCATGATGAGTTGCGCCGCGCCTTCGCCCGTACGCCCGAGGCCAAGGCGGCCGGCTACAAGGCGGGTGCCTTTAGCTACAACACCGGCGCCTTGCGCTGCCCTACGTGCGACGGCACGGGCTCGATATCGCTCGACGTGCAGTTTTTGCCCGACGTCGAGATCGTCTGCCCGGCATGCCGTGGTTCGCGCTACGCCGAGGCCGCCTCGCATATCCATCGCGAGGGCAAGGACGGGAGCCTGCTTACGTTGCCGCAGCTCATGGACATGAGCGTGGACGAGGCCATCGACGCCACACTGGGACTCAAGAAAGTTCAGACGCGCTTGCAGACCTTGCACGACCTGGGCTTGGGTTATCTCACACTTGGCGAGCCCACACCGGCGCTTTCGGGCGGCGAGGCGCAGCGCCTTAAGCTTGCGAGCGAGATGGGCCGCGTGCAGGACGACGCCGTATTCGTGTTCGACGAGCCCACAATCGGACTACATCCGCTCGATGTTCAGGTGTTGCTGAGTGTGTTCGACGGCCTCGTTGCCAAGGGCGCCACAGTTATCGTGATCGAGCATGACCTCGACCTTATCCGTAACGCCGATTACGTGATCGACATGGGCCCAGGCGGTGGCGACGCGGGCGGGCAAATCGTCTGCGCCGGCACGCCGGGCGACATCGCAGCCTGCTCCAAGAGCATTACCGGTCGCTACCTATAGACAATGAGGCAAAGGGACAGCCCCTTTGCCTCATTGATGCCTATTTCACGCATTGAGCCGCGAGATAGTCGCGGAAGAATGGCAATTCAAATGCGACGAGCCCTCGTCCTCGTTCCCCGATGATGCCGGCATCTATCATGCGGCGTCGGTAGCGGGAGACCTGCTGCGGCGAACGCTTAAGGCGCTCGACAAGGTCGGCGGTGGTGGACTCTTCCTCGTCATCGAGCATGGCGATGAGGAATCGTTTGTCCTCCGCCGTGAGTTCCCGATAGGTTGCCGCGAGGATTCGGTCGTCCATCTCGTCGCGCGCTATTTTGATTCCCAGGTCAAAGTCGCGTGACGAGATTTCCTTCGAATCGCTTGTGAGATCCCAGGCACGGTAGCCTACGAGTTGCAACAGGAAGGGAAAACCAGAGATCGAGCGAACGGCTCTATCGATTCCCTCAGCATCTGCCAGGCGATCGTTTTCCTGGATTGTGCGAATCAAGGCCTCGCGTACGTCATAGTCGGCAATGCGACCCAGATGATATTGTTGGGCGCGGCGAAGGAACGAGACCGTCTTGTGGTTCAGCAACGTCGAGACATTGTTGGGAAGTCCCGCCATGAGCAGGGCGACGCGTTTCCCATCGGTCACAAAGTGCTGATACGTCGCTGCGAGCTGAATCATTTCGTCGAGTGTCGGGTCCACCTCGTCAACCGTGACGAGCAGACCGGTGCCCGCCTCGTTGAGCTGGTCGATGATGTCGCTCATGCGATAACGCCAGGTTGAGGCATCATGAACGCGATCGACCTCGATGCTGCCGAGCGGTGCAATTCCAAGACCGGTGACTTCGAAGTTGTTGGACGGGTCGATGAGGTGGCCTGCAGCACGTTTCGCCCCGAACTCGATTTCCTCAAGCATTCCCGGGAGCGCGGTCGTCTTTACGGCTATCCAGCCGTGGGATTCCGCCCTTGTCGCGAGCGACGACATGAGAGCGGTTTTACCGGTTCCACGCGCGCCTGAGAAGATCGAGGTCAATTCTGGGCGCCTGCGCTGGCTCAAGAAGGCACGGTCCAAATCCCGAATAATCTGTTGTCTGCCAGCGAGATGGGCAGGAACCTCGCCAAAACTGGGGGTAAACGGGTTCTCGAGATATTTCACAAGGCTCTCCTTTCACACCGCCGTTTAATTTCATTTTACTTTAGTTAATTCTGATTAAAAGTGACGGCTCGTTATCTAGAGCATCAATTAGGTGTGTGCCGTCGGCGTGGCGCTTGAATGTGACAAAGGGACAGCCCCTTTGTCACATTCCCGGAAAGCCTGTTTGGCGCAGCGCCTCGTAGAGGACGATGGCGGCGCTGTTGGAGAGGTTGAGTGCGCTGATACGATAGTCGTCCGGATTGACGAAGTTGCCGCAGATATCTTGTTGAAGGATGGCCTCGTGGCTGTCCTCGGTATGCCCGAGCGATTCCTCGTGAGCTTCCCAAGCCTCGGCGTTATCGAGTGAGTCACAATCGCGCAGCATCGGGATGCGCTCGCAACGCTCGGGAGCCGCGGCAAGCAGTGGCTCGGGAATCCCTGAGCTCTCGCTGCCAAAGACCAAGTAGTCGCCATCGCGGTAGGTACTTTGCGCATAGGTGCGGTGTGCCTTTTTGGTCAGCAGATGCAGGCGCTCGTCGGCGGGGGAGAGGCCGTTGCGCGCAAGGAAATCCTCCCAGCCGGCATAGGTCGTCACATCCAAGTTTTGCCAGTAGCCCAGGCCGGCGCGACGCACCGTCTTGTCATCGAGCGAAAAGCCCAGCGGCTCCACCAGATGCAGGCGGGCGCCGGTAACCACGCAGGTGCGGCCGATATTGCCCGTATTGGCCGGAATCTCGGGCGCATACAGCACGATGTTGAACATGAATCTCCTTGGCTCAGAACGAAAAACCACCACGAAGTTTACCTTCGTGGTGGTTTGGCGGTTACGTAGGCGGAAAAATGCCCGCTTGGATAAACCTAGGCGCGGTGCCAGTCGGTCAGGCAGGCATCGAGGGAGGCGATGAGCGCATCCTTGTCCATGTGACGGCCGATGATGCACAGGCTCGTCATGCGGTCGCCCGTCTCGTCGTCCCAAATCTGCATGATCTCGGGGTTCTCGTCGATGATCTTCTGCTTCTCGCCCTCGGGCGCCGAGTCGACAAACAGGCCGTTCTCCATCAGGCGCATCTGGTGGCCAGCCTGCTCAAACATGTAGCACATGTCCGGATCGCCGGTCTGCCACAACGGACCCTTGACGCGAATGACCTCGTCGGGCCACTCCTGCTCAACAAAATCGGTGAACTTCTGCAGGTCAAACGGCTTGCGGCGCGAGTACACAAAAGTCTCGATGTCGTACTCGAGCACCTCGGGGTCGTCGTGCTCCTCGGGATGCTCCATGGCCTCGATCCAGGCGGCGGAGTTGTAGGCGCGCATAAAGTCGAAGCGGTCGGTGTCGAGCAGCTCCTCCATGGGGACCTCGCCGTTTTGGGCCTCGACGATCACGGCGTCTTTCTGCAGGCTGCGCACGATGGCCTTAAGCTCGGCGATCTGCTCAGGGCTCACGGTATCGGTCTTGTTGAGGATCAGCGTGGAGCAGAACTCGATCTGCTGGATGAGCAGGCTCTCGATGTCGTCCTCGTCGATATCCTCGGCCAGCAGGTCGCGACCGCCGTTGAACTCGTCGTACATGCGGGCGCAGTCGACCACGGCCACGATGTTGTCGAGCGCGAGCTTGGGCTCGCCGCCCACCTTGGCCTCGTCGCAGAAGCTCGAGATGGTGTAGGCGATGGGGATGGGCTCGCAAATGCCCGAGGCCTCGATGATGATGTAGTCGAAGTTGCCCGAATCGGCGATGCCCTGCAGCTGGTTGGCAAGGTCGTCCGAAAGCGTGCAGCAGATGCAGCCGTTGGTGAGCGGGATGAGGTCGTCGGTTTCGGAAAGACCGCCGTCGGCGATAAGGCTGGCGTCGACATTGATCTCGCCGATGTCGTTGACGATCACGGCGGCGCGGATGCCGCCGTCGTTAGCGAGGATGTGGTTGAGCAGCGTGGTCTTGCCGGCACCGAGGTATCCGGTAAGCATGATGATCTTCACGGGTTTGTTGGGCATGTGCCCTCCTTTGTTAGACATGGCTTACAGTTGAATCTTATGCCAAACGCCTGCTCTTATACCCACGCGCCGGCAAATAACACAGGCTACTCCCAGGCTCCCCATACATCGGGGCAATAACCGACGGTGGCCTTTTTGCCGTTGCGAACGATGGGCTCGGCCAAGACCTGCTGATTCTCGAGCAGTTTATCAAAGCGCTGACTGGGGGTAAGGTGCTGGATGAGTGCGAGCGTCTCCTCGTCCTTGGCCTTGGGGTTGAGCAGCTTGTCGATGCCGCCGACCGCCTGCATCACGCTCGTGAGCTCGCCCTTGCTCATCTCCTTTTCCTTAAGGTCGATAAACTGCACCTTAATGCGGCGCTCCTTAAAATAGCGCTGGGCCTTCTTGGTATCGAAGGACTTCTTAGTCCCGAAAATTTGAATATTCATATAATGTTCCGCCGTTCTAACGAACGGCGGTCACCTCGACGCTGCAAAGCCATCTGATGGGCAATCTGCCTTTCAATCGTCGGGCGCGGGCAAAAGCCCAGCGCCCTCCTCTTTCAAGGCACCTTGCCTCATCAGCTGGCTTTTCGCTGACATTGACAGTACATCGAGGTGACCACCGCCGGACTTATCGAATGAAGTTGGTGCGTTCGCGATCGGCCTCGGGTGCGTCGATGCCGGCGGCCTGTCCTGCCTCGATACAATGCAGGAGCCAGGCCATGTTCTTGCCGATGTTGCGCATGGTGGCCAGGCCCTCAGCGTCCTGGGTAGCTTCACCCGGCATGGCGCCAAACACGTTGTTCCAGTACGTGGAGGCGACCACGGGCATCTGGTTGATGGTGAAGTACTTGTTGAGCACGTCGAAAGTCGTCGACGTACCGCCGCGACGGGCGACGGCGATGGCAGCGCCCGGCTTGTGTGCAAAGGCTTTGCCTCCGGCATAGAAGGCGCGATCGAGGGCCGAAAGGATGCGTCCGCTGGGATGCGCATAGTAGACGGGCGAGCCAAAGACAAAACCGTCGGCCTGTTCGGCGGCAGCGATCAGCTCGTTCACCACGTCGTCGTCAAAGGTACAGCGTCCGCCAAGCTTGCCGCACTGACCGCAGCCGATGCAGTCGCGAATGGGCTTGGCGCCCAGCTGAAACACCTCGGTATCAATGCCTTCTGCATTAAGTTGCTCGGCGATCTCGGCAAGCGCCGTGGCGGTGTTGCCGTTTGCCTTAGGGCTGCCATTGACCAAAAGAACCTTCATCACAAACTCCCTCTGCTTTTGGTGACTTCTGCAGAGGATTATCGCACGATGGGGGAGGCGGCGCGGGCGCGGCGCTAATCCAGTTTGGTACCTGGCACCTGCACGGCTTTCCCGAGCAACGCTTTGAGCTCGTTCAAAATGGAAACGGGCTGACGGTCGACGCCGTCCAGATGGAGCGTGGCCACGCGAATGGGCGGCTGATATTCAAGCGAGCCGATGAGCACGGGAGAACCCAGGAACCGTTCGATGTCGCTTGCGATCTCATCGATTGCCTCGGGGCCGAGCTCATCGAAGAGTGCCACGAACATCGGCCCCGTTGAGCGGAACAGGCGGCCCTTGCCGCGCGAACAATCCATGAGGCAGGCGGCGCTTTCGGCGAGCACGCGGTCGCCTGCATCGAATCCAAAGCGGGCATTGACCTCGGTGATATCATCGACCTTAATGGCAATAAAGCCCGCCTCGTGCGGCACGTGGCGCATCTCTCCAATAGCGCTGACCAGTGCGTGGACATCGCCCAGGCCCGTTACTGAGTCGGTCGTATCCGCTAGGCTTCGGTTGACGATAATGCCCACGTACATGTTGGGCTCGGTATCGGTGCCGTCCAAGCGGTAGCCCGTGCAGTCGCAAAGCGCGTACGCTCCG
>CABSNH010000067.1 GCA_902478985.1 uncultured Collinsella sp. | reverse complement strand
TGGCCCGTTCGTCTAGCGGTTTAGGACGCCGCCCTCTCAAGGCGGAGATCACCAGTTCGAATCTGGTACGGGCTACCACGCATCTGATACCCGGACTTCCTATGGAAGGCCGGGTTTTTTATTTTCAAACAACCGTCTGCAATTCCCGTTTGAACCAGAGCTTTGCCTTCTGCCTATGGCCCTTACGGGTACAATATCCAAGATATTTTGACTGTTAGAAGGAGTCTCATGACGGAGTCCTCTCAGCATACGTCTAAGCCCCAGGTCGAGGTTGAGGCCTCGGGCGGCGATGACAATAAGAGCGCACGCCGCGGCGCCATCTTTATCGGCGTCGTGCTGGTAGGTTATATCCTCTATCTGGTGGTAACCGGGCAGATGGGGCAGTTTTGGGCCGCTATGTCGAGCGTCCAGGCGTCATGGCTCGTTGTCGCGTGTCTTTGCATGTTCATGTACCTGTTCTTTGGCATTGTGGCCTATGCGATCGCCGTCTGGCTCGATCCCAATTCTCCCGTCGGCATCCGCGACCTGATCTCGGTCGAGGCGAGTGGCATCTTCTTTGGCAACCTGACGCCCATGATGATGGGCTCCACCCCGGCTCAGATCTATCGCCTGACCAAGGCCGGCCAAAACGTGGGCGAGGCCGGCGCCACGCAATTCACGCGTTTTATCGTGTACCAGTTTGGCCTGGTCGCCTGGGGCGCTATCCTGCTGCTCGCCCGTATGCCGTTTTTTGCCGAACGCTACGGCGACATGACGCTGCTGTGCGTCTTTAGCTTTGGTGGACACTGCTGCATCTTGCTTGGCATCTTCGCCGTCGCGCTCATGCCTAAGACCGTCACGCGCGTCGCCCATTGCATCATCAATTGGCTTGAGCGCATTGGTGTCTCGGCCACTAAGATCGAGAGTTGGCGCACGTTTGTCGATGGCGAGATCTACTCCTTCTCCGAGAAGTTCAAGCTTTCGGCTGGACATTTTTCTTCCATGCTGCTCACCGTGTTTATCACCATGCTGCAGCTCGCGTTTTTCTATCTGGTTCCGTATTTCCTGATGCTTGCCTTTGGCTACCACGAGGTCGACTTTTTCTCGGTCATGGCCGCGAGCGCCTTTGTCCAGCTGCTGAGCTCCGCCGTTCCGCTGCCCGGCGGCACTGGTGGCGCCGAGGGTGGCTTCGCACTGTTTTTGGGTCACTTTTTTGGCACGGCCTCTACTGCCGGCTATCTGCTGTGGCGTCTCATTACGTTTATTGCGCCGACCATTTTGGCTGCGCCCCTGTTGGGACTTAAGAGCGCCCACAACGAGAGCATCCATGCGCGCTGGGATCGCGTGATGCGTAAGCTCGGCCGCACGCCTCAGACGCCCTCTGCGCCCACTAAGCCGCACCCCACTAATGCTGTTACCGTTGATCCCAAGAAGCACGCTCAGAAGGCTTCTGGGACCGCTAAGCCGGCTCATAAGGCCTATGTGCGCCAGACAGGCGATGGTATTCGCGTATCTCCGTCGGCACTCAATAAGAAGAAGCACCCTAAGTCGCAGTAGGGCAGTCGTGCGTTCTTCATGATGCGGGGCATATTTGTACTGTATGGGGGATAATCCTCTTACGTAGATTATCTCTCATCTGTTGATGAATGCTCGCATATCGAAGGGACATGCCCATGGCAACCAGCAAACCGCGTCTTGACCGCCGCATCGTTCGCAGCCGCAATGCCATCCTTTCCGCTTTCGAGCGCCTGCTCATGGAAAAGCCGCTGGCAGACATTACGGTGAGTGCCATCGCGCGCGAGGCCAATGTCGACCGCAAGACCTTTTACGTTCACTTTGGCACGGTTGACGGCCTGCTCGATGCCATTGCCGTCGATGTGGTGGAGATGATTGTCGACTCGGTCGAGAAAACGCTTGCTTCCATGGACGGCGACACCAACGAGCGCGCCCTGGGCGCGGCGGCGACCTTCTTTAAAACCGTTAACGAGGCACTGTGCAACAACTTGGTGCTCAATCGTCAGCTGATCGAGAACATTCCGCTCGATGATTTTATGGCTCGTCTTCGTGCGCCGCTCGAGCACGAGATTGCCGAACGCGATCTGCTGCCCCAAGGTCTCAAGGACGAGATGTTCGACTACTATCTGGCGTTTTTGCTGTCGGGTATTATCGGTATCTATCGCACGTGGGCACTGTCTGACGGCTCGGTTCCTATCGAGCGCGTCTCTGAGGTCGCCAACGACCTGACTCTTAATGGCCTGTCGAGTCTGGAATCTCGCTTGGAATAGCATTGATAATTCAACAACTTAAAGAAGTTGCGGTGGAATAGGGATCGTTTTGGCTATTGGAAGGCCGATCTAGTCCCTATTTCACCGCAACTTAGGAAAATTGTTTTGATGGTAAGGCGGAGCAGCCTCGAAGATGAGCTTCGAGGCTGCTCCGCTTCATTTCAGAGCGTTTGTCGTGTGAAGCGGCATTAATCGCCGTTTTTGAGTGTGCGGCCCTGTTTTTCGAACTTGTGCATGTCGCTATCGGCCATACCTTGTGACTTATCCTCGTGACGCTTGGTGTATAGCGGATCGTCGGAGTCGTTCCAGATGCGGTCGGCGACAGGTGACCATGCCTCGGCGGCAGCCTGGGTCTTTTCGCGCAGCTGCTCGGGTGACTCCTTCTCGATAAGATCGGTGCTCGTTGCGCCACTCTCGGCAACCATTTTGGGCAGCACGTCGGGATTCTCGAGCATGGGGCATGGTTTGAGGTAGTTGTCGTTGAACGGCATGTTTTCGTAGTACTTCATAAAGAGGGGAGAGCGCAGCGCGTCGAGTAAGCTCACATCGTGGATGTTGGCGTTTGAGTAGTGGATGAACACGCACGGCTCCACGTCTCCGGCGGCGTTGATGTGCAGGTAGCGGCGGCCGCCGGCGATGCATCCGCCTACAAACTCGCCGTCGTTTTGGAAGTCGAGCGTAAACAGCGGCTTCTTCTCACGCATTTCGCGGATAAAGTGATACATGTGCTCGCGCTGCTCGGGCGTGGGCATGAGCTCGGAGGTTGCATTGCGGCCAACCGGCATAAAGTGGAAGTACCAGCAGAAGAGTGCTCCCTCGTCGATCATCCAGTCCATGTTCTCCTCGGTAGCAACCGTATCGGCATTGGCGCTGGTCCAACAGGTGGAGATACCAAATGGCAAGTCGCGCTCGCGCAGGAGTTTCATTGCCTGCTCGATCTTTGCGTAGGTACCCTCGCCGCGACGGGCGTCGGTGGTGTGCTCATTGCCCTCGGCGCTGATGGCGGGGACAAAATTACCTACGCGAATCATATCGTCGCAGAAGGCCTCGTCGATCAGCGTGGAGTTGGTAAAGCACAGGAATGCGCAGTCCTGGTGCTTCTCGCAAATTCGGATGAGGTCCCGCTTGCGCACCAATGGCTCGCCACCAGTGTAGATGTAGATGTGGGTACCCAGAGCTTTGCCCTGCGTAACGATAGAGTCGATGTCTTCGAACGAGAGATTCTGCTTGTAGCCGTACTCGGCGGCCCAGCAGCCCGTGCAATGCAGGTTGCAGGCGCTCGTGGGATCGAGCAGGATGGCCCACGGAACGTTGCACTGGTACTTTTCGCGGTTCTTTTCCTGCTCTGGCCAAGCAAGCAGGTTGGCGTCGACAATGAGGGTCTTAAGCAGTTTGGTTCGCATCTGGGGATTAAGGCTGAACACACGCATGATCAGGTCATACCAATTGCCGCGGCTCTTGATGACATTGGTGAATGCCTCTCGCTGTACAGGAAATACGCGATTGGGGACCAGCTTGTTCACGAGGTCCATGATTTTGTCGATGTTTTCTTGCGGGTTGTCGTCGAGATAATCGATGAGCTTGTTGAGCGCTGCACGCTCTGCTGACTGTGTAAGCGACATGGGTATATCCTTTCACGTGCGCCTTGTGTGTGATAATACCCACTTGTGGATTAAACGAAGTCTAAAGATTTGTAATGTGTCTATTCAACGAATCAATTTGATTTGGGGTGAAGCTTTATACCTTACGCTCTCTAAGTTGCGGTGAAATAGGGTCAGATAGGGGGTGCGGACGATTTCTTGGACCGCGCCTAGGCGTATCCAATGGAATCCTCCGATGCGCCTTCGCACGCTCGCATGACCTCGATACCATGCGAGCGTGCGAACTCGACGAGCTCTGCGTTGCGGGCGTTTATGGTGCCGAAAGCGGCGGGGCACACGATAAGACGCGCGCAGTGGACGAGGAGCTCTTTGGCGCGGGCTATGGTTTTATCCCCGATCGGCTCGAAGGCGCGCTCGGCCACGCATTCCGTCGCCAGGTCGCGCGCAAGCTCGCAGTCGATGTCCCCTTCGTGCAGAACGCCCGCGTAGAACGCCTTGCCCTGCCGGATTAGCTGGCGAAACACAGCTGACCCCGTACCTGCGCCGGCGATGACGAACGTGTGCGCATCGCCGTGTGGGCGCCCAATTTCCACGCTGCCGAAGCGCTCGTTGAAGGTGCCATGTTGAAGGCCGTAGAGCTCGCCAATCGTCTCGCGCGTGAATATGTCCTCGGGTGCGCCGGCGCGGAAGACCCGGCCGTCCTTCACGCAAATCACCTTGTCGGCGCTTTTCTGCGCGAGCTCGAGTTCGTGGATGGACATGATGACAGCCACATTCCGCGATTTCGCAAGGTGGCGAAGTATTCGCAGCAGGTCGATCTGGTAGCGGATATCGAGATATGACGTGGGCTCGTCGAGCACGAGCACACGCGGATCCTGTGCGATGGCGCGTGCGAGCATGACGCGCTGGCGTTGCCCGTCGCTTATCTGCATGAAGTCGCGCTCGGCGAACTCTTCCACATGTGCGGTTTTCATGGCCTCGTCGACCCGACTATGGTCGTCGGGCGAGAGTGTGCCCATTCGCCCGGAGTAGGGATGCCTTCCCGCCTCTATGATATCGCGGCAGGTGAGGAGCTCGGTCCGGGGTCGATCTGTCAGCATAACGGCAAGGTTCCTTGCGAACTCCGCCGTCTTCCATCGGGAAATCTCCCGCCCGTCGAGCTCGACCGCGCCGGCAAGCGGTGCCAGATGGCGTGTGATGGTTTTCAAGATGGTCGACTTGCCCGAGCCGTTCGGCCCGATGAGCGCCACGACGTCGCCCGCGCGAACCTCCAGCTCGACGCCTTCGACTACGACCTTCTTGTCGTAGCCCGCCGACAGGTCGCTTATGCGGAAAAGCGGCGCTCCGTCAGCCTTCGTTGCGACCGGGGTTTCGAGGTTCGACTCCCCTCTGAGCGTTTTGGGCCGCGGCATGAATTCCCCCATCTACCTCACTCGTTTCTTCAACATGAGTGCGATAACCACCGGCGCGCCGAAGATGGCGGTGACGGCGCTGATGGAAAGCTCGACGGGGGAGAACAGCGTGCGTGCGATCAAATCGCAGCCCGCGCAGAAGATGGCGCCTCCCAAGAAGCACGCAGGAATCACGCGGATGGGCTTCGACGACTTCAGCGCCGACTTAACGAGATGCGGAACCGCGATGCCTACGAACGACACCGGACCAGCGAACGCGGTCACGCAGGCGGAGAGCATGCTCGCTAGAAGGACGAGCACCACGCGGAAGCGTGCGACGTTCACGCCGACGCTTTTCGCGTAGGCTTCTCCCAGCTGGAAGGCGGAAAGGGGCTTCGATATCGCGAATACGCATGCGCTCACGGTGATCACCACGACCGCGATGACCGCGATGTCGTCCCAGCTCGAACCCGAGAAGCTACCCAAAGACCAGTTGTGCAGGTTCACGATGGACTGGTCGTCGGCGAAGGCGATGAGAAAGTTCGTCGCCGCCGAGCAGATGTATCCCACCATGACGCCCGCCACGATGAGCATGGCCATGGAACTTATGCGCCGTGCGATGAGGAGCACGAAGCCGATGGTGATAAGCGATCCCAGAAACGCTGCGGCCACCATGGCCGGCGAGGACATGGCCTGGTTCGCGCCCAGAAGTACGATCATCGTAAGCGCGACGACGAACTTTGCGCCCGAGGAGACGCCCAAGATGAACGGGTCGGCGATGGGGTTGTTGAAAAACGTCTGCAGCAGGAACCCGGAGAGCGAAAGTGCCCCGCCGAGAAGCACGGCTGAAAGCACGCGCGGCAGACGAATCTCCCAGATGATCTGGATTTCCATGGAATTGGCCGCGCCTCCCGAAAGGATGCCGGGGATGTGGTCTGCGGGCACGAGCACGCTCCCGATGCACAGGTTGGCCCCGACGAGCACGATGAGGGCAACAGCGAGCAGCGCCGTCACGACGCGACACCGCGCGGCGCGCCCCGATTCGTCGTATGTCATGGAAAGCCGGCTTCTCATGGCGCTAGCCGAGCTTCCTCAGATAATGGAAGTTGCTCGCGTCATCGCCGGTGAACGCCCCGTGCAGCTCGTCGATAATGTCGGCGGTGGAAGTCATCTGCTGGTACATGTCGGCGCTTGTGACCCAGACGTTGCCGTTCTTCACGGCTTTGAACTGCGACAATAGCGCGTTTTTGCCTACGAAGTCGTTCAAGGTGGCAACCGATTCGTCGATGGTGCCGTTGTAGACGATGATGTCGGCATCCTTCGCCGTCGCGTAGAAGCGCTCCATTTCGAGCGTTACTGACGAACCTGACGTCGACGCCGTCTGCGCGTCATCGAGCGCGTAGTTGCCGCCTGCAAGCTCGATCATCTGCGCCACGTAGTCGCCCGCCCGCCGCGTGACGGCGGCCCCGTTCGAGTTAATGTAGAAATACGCCACGGTTTTACCTGACGACGCGAGCTCCGACGTTTGCTCGACGCGGGCCTTCTGCTCGTTGAACAGGTGTGCGGCCTCGTCTTCCTTGTCGAACAGGACGCCGAAAAGCTTAATCCACTCGACGCGCCCGAGTGCTTCGGGCTCGCTCGACGACTGTTCGGTGAGCACGACGAGCCCGAGCTTCTGCAGCTTTTCCTTCACATCGGGCGTGTGGTTGATCATGGTGTTCTCGATGGCGAGCGTGCAGCCCGAGGCCGATATTCGCTCGTAGTCGGGCGCGCTGTACTTGCCGCCGTAGGCGATCGCCCCACTTTCGAGTGCGCTTTTGAAGCCCGCGACCGAGCAATCGTCGGCCTTCGTGCCCGACATGAGGATGTTGTCGTTCGCATCGAGCGCGTCGACCAGGCACATCGTCGCCGACGACACGAGGTACACCTTGTTGGCGGGACGCCTTATGACCGCGATGTCGGAGCTCAACCCATCAGGTACCTTTGCATCTTGCGGTACCACGAGGAAGCGCTCCCCGTTCGAAATGCAGATAAGCCGCAGGCCGCCTTCGTACTCGTCGACAGTGAAGTGCTCGGCGTATTCAAGCTGAAGCGCCCCCGTCGGCTCCCAGCCGCAGCCCAAATCGGCGTTGTGGAAGTCGGCCGCGGCGCTTGAAGCCGTTCCCGCAGGGGAGCCGCCGCTTGCATCGTCGCCCGATTTCTCCTTCATGGTGGATGAGTCGAAGTGGAGCGTGTAGTCGATGGTGTGCGGCGTCGACATGGCGACGGTCTCGGCCGACACGGCGATGTCCTCGTCGAGCGTGACGGGTATCTCGAACGTGGAGTTGCCGCCGTCGTTTACGGGCGCGTAGTCCACGCCGTTGACGGTCATTTTGTCGTAGTTCGAACTCGACCAGGTGATGGTCGCGGTGTAGGTGTCGCCATCCTTCACAATTGTGGTGGGTGAGGCGATGCTTGCGCGCCCTGACCCGCCGGAGAGCGAGACGCTCACAGTGTATTCCTGAGAGCCTGCCGTGCCACCGGTCGCGTTCGGGCTCGCACTGCACCCCGCGAAGGGAAGCGCGAACAGGGCGACGAGAACGCAGGCGATCGCGCGCACCGCGATGCTGCGACGCTTCCTGCTTTCCCCCTTGGGAAGAATCGACCGCATGGCGTTACTTCAGTGCGTCGGCGCGCAGATCGACGCCGGCGGATTCGAACACGAGCGTGCGGTCGTACCACTGCTCTTTTCTAATACTCCACGCGGCGCAGGCGGTGTCCTCGTCGAGCGCTTCAACGGGCACGTCGTAGGTGTACTTGCCTTCCGCGTTTTCCACATAGGGGATGAAGTCGGCCTCGCTCGCGGCGGCAGCCTCGTCGCCCGTGCCCATGAAGAGCTTGCCGTAGCCCGTGCCGGAAAGCGTCATCACGCAGTGCATGGAGCCGTTTTCCACGATGAGCTGGGCGTCCACGATCTTGAACATGTTCGAGCTGGAATCTACGGTGATCGGATAGGTGCCGTCGGCCACCTTGTCGGCGGTGATGGGGGCAGCGCTTGCGCCCTCGGGCGCATCGGCCGCCTGTTCGGTCTTTTCCTGGGAATCGGCATCGCTTGCCTTTGCGCTGTCAATTGAA
>CABSNH010000066.1 GCA_902478985.1 uncultured Collinsella sp. | reverse complement strand
GGCCGCGGCGGCCCGCGCTGCATGAGCATGCCCTTCTGGCGCGAGGACCTCTAAGTCTTTCCGTTTCCGGTGCGGTCCCCCTACAACCGCACCGGCTTCGCCCGTTAAACGGGCACCACTAATACTTACGTAATTCATTTCTTCGAAAGGAATCAAACCATGGGTGTTAACCTTTCCGGCCGTAGCTTCCTCAAGCTTCTCGACCTCACCACCGAGGAGATCGAGTACCTGCTCAAGCTCTCCAAGAACTTCAAGGATATGAAGCGCGCTGGCGTTCCGCACCGCTATCTCGAGGGCAAGAACATCGTTCTGCTCTTCCAGAAGACCTCTACTCGTACCCGCTGCGCCTTCGAGGTCGGCGGCATGGATCTGGGCATGGGCGTCACCTACCTCGATCCGGGTTCGTCGCAGATGGGCAAGAAGGAGTCCATCGAGGACACTGCCCGCGTTCTCGGCCGCATGTATGACGGCATCGAGTTCCGTGGCTTTGCCCAGGACGACGTCGAGGAGCTCGCTGCTAAGTCCGGCGTGCCCGTGTGGAACGGCCTGACCACCGAGTGGCACCCCACCCAGATGCTCGCCGACATCCTGACCGTCCAGGAGAACTTCAACTACGACATCAAGGGCAAGACCCTCGTCTTCATGGGCGACTGCAAGAACAATGTCGCTCGCTCCCTCATGGTCGTCTGCTCCAAGCTCGGCATGAACTTCGTGGCCTGCGGCCCCGAGGAGTGCATGCCCGCTGACGACGTCATCGAGGCCTGCAAGCCCATCGCCGAGGCTAACGGCTGCACCATCAAGCTGACCACCGACGTCAAGGACGGCGTCACCGGTGCCGACGTTATCTACACCGACGTGTGGGTCTCCATGGGCGAGCCCGACGAGGTCTGGGCCGAGCGCATCGCTCAGCTCACCCCGTATCGTGTCACCTCCGAGGTCATGGCTATGGCCAACCCGGGTGCCATCTTCCTGCACTGCCTGCCCAGCTTCCACGACACCAACACCACCATTGGCGCCGAGAAGTGCGAGCAGTTCGGCATCACCGAGCAGGAGGTCACCGACGAGGTCTTCGAGAGCCCCGCTTCCAAGGTCTTCGACGAGGCCGAGAACCGCATGCACACCATCAAGGCTGTCATGTACGCCACGCTCAAGTAAGAGCATCTAGCATCTCGCTCGGGGTGTATTGCTGCACACCCCGAGCGGTTTTATCTGGTAATAATCTCGCATCAAGCGGCAGGCACGGCACGGAAGAGCCGCTTCTGGCGAGATCAGTAAATGATTTATGAAGGGGGGATGAGAACTATGACTGAGACCGCTAAGAAAAAGCGCGGTATGCCTTCATCGTTCACCATTCTTCTTGCTCTGCTGGCAATTGTCGCAGTGATTACCGTTATCGTCTCCGGCACGTCCGGCGGCGCGGTTACTGCCGCCCGTCTGAGCGATTTCTGCACCGCCCCGATTAAGGGCTTCGCTGACGCTCTGCCCGTCTGCCTCTTCGTTATGATCCTGGGCGGCTTCCTCGGTATGATGACCGAGACCGGCGCCCTGGACAACGGCATCGCCGTTCTGGTGCAGAAGCTTAAGGGCAACGAGATTATGCTCATTCCCGTGCTGATGCTCATCTTCTCCCTCGGTGGTACCACCTATGGTATGTGCGAGGAGACCGTTCCCTTCTACGCCCTGCTCGCCGCTACCATGATGGCCGCTGGCTTCGACCCCATGGTCGGTGCCGCTACCGTCCTGCTCGGCGCTGGCTGCGGCTGCCTGGGCTCCACGGTTAACCCGTTCGCCGTCGGCGCTGCCGTCGACGCTCTGACCGGCGTTGGCATTGAGGTCAACCAGTCCATCATCATCGGCCTCGGTGCCGTCCTGTGGATTGTCACTACCGCTATGTCCATCTTCTTCGTGATGAGCTACGCCAAGAAGGTCAAGGCTGACAAGGGTTCCACCATCCTGTCGATGCAGGAGCTCAAGGACGCCGAAGAGGCTCACGGCAAGGCTGCTTCCGAGGTTCACAATGAGGTCAAGCTCACCGGTCGTCAGAAGGGTGTTCTGATCGCCTTTGCCTTCACCTTCGTCGTCATGATCGTCGGCTTCATTCCGCTGGCCGACCTCAACGAGGGCGTCGCCAACTTCTTCGACGCTGGCGCTGTCTACGACGCCGACGGTAACGCCGTCGTCCAGGGCTGGTCTGCCCTGATCACCGGCCTGCCCATTGGCCAGTGGTACTTCGACGAGGCTTCCACCTGGTTCTTCCTCATGGCCGTCCTGATCGGTATCATCGGTGGCCTGTCCGAGAAGCAGATCGTCAACACCTTCATCACCGGCGCTGCCGACATGATGTCCGTTGTTCTCGTCATCGCCCTCGCCCGCGGTATCTCCGTCCTCATGGCTAACACCGGCCTCGACGTCTACGTCCTCGACGCTGCCGCCAATGCTTTGGCTGGCCTGTCCGGCGTGATCTTCGCTCCCATGAGCTTCCTGGTCTACTTCGGCCTGTCCTTCCTGATCCCCTCGACCTCTGGTATGGCCACCGTCTCCATGCCCATCATGGGACCGCTGGCTGTTAAGCTCGGCTTCTCGCCCGAGGTCATGGTCATGATCTTCTCCTCTGCTATCGGCGTTGTGAACCTGTTCACCCCGACCTCCGGCGCCATCATGGGCGGTCTCGCCCTGGCCAAGATCGAGTGGACGACCTGGCTCAAGTTTGCCCTTAAGCTCATCGTCGCGCTCTCCGTCGTCTGCGCCATCATCCTGACCGTCGCTTGCGTGATGCTCTAAGTACCCAACGGGTACCCCACGGAAACCTTGACGATCCTGTAAAGGATCACCTGGTCATCGTCTGTCCGGTGGGGTCAACCCACCGGTAGACTCCTACCTTTAGCCCCCTCCCGTTCCGTGCGCGGGAGGGGGCGCTCTCATGTTGCGCGGTTCTACGAACCGCGCAACCAGTCGACGCTGCGCACCGCCCAGAACGACAATTTGTCATTCAAAAGGCAAGGCATGACCAGAAGGTCTATGCCTTGCCTTTTTCATGCCAACTTGTACGTTCTGGACGTCGCTCGCTGACTTATGCTCCACCTGCGATGTTCCCCTTATTGGTGCAGGGGGCTGTTTGCTCGCTCTGGTGCCCGTTCGCTGTCCGTTCTCTGCCCGCGACGTTTCTGTTGTTGGTGCAAAGGTGTGAGGTTACTTTGCGCCAAAAGGGGAAGTTGCGGTGGAATAGTTCCTGTTTGGCCGTCTTGAGGGGTTAAACGGGAACTATTCCACCGCAACTTATCGATGGCGTGTTTGGTTGGTGCCCGTTGGCTGCTTGGGTGTTGGGAAGGGTCTGCTCCGTTATAATCGCCTAGAACATTAATTGGAAACGGGACGGGAGCCATACATGCGCCAGGGTTTCGACAACGCGAAGTATATCGAGCTGCAGGCTGCTCACATTAAGGAGCGCATCTCACAGTTTGGTGGCAAGCTCTATTTGGAGTTTGGCGGCAAGCTGTTCGATGACTATCATGCGAGCCGCGTGCTGCCGGGTTTTGAACCGGACAGCAAGTTCCGCATGCTCAAGAGCATCGCCGACGATGTCGAGGTTATCATCGCGATCAACGCGAACCACATCGAGAAAAACAAGGCTCGTGGTGACCTCGGCATTACCTATGACGAGGATGTGCTGCGCCTGGTTGACCTGTTTCGCGGCAACGGCTTTGCTGTCGCGGCTGTGGTCATCACCCAGTACGCCGGCCAGCCCGCTGCCGATGTGTTCCGCAACCGTCTGAACGCGCTCGGTATTCCCGCCAAGCTGCACTATCCCATCGAGGGGTATCCGCACGATGTCGATCTGATCGTGTCCGACGATGGCTACGGCAAGAATGAGTTTGTCGAGACCACCCGACCGCTCGTCGTGGTCACTGCCCCCGGTCCTGGCTCGGGCAAGCTTGCCACCTGCCTGTCTCAGCTCTATCACGAGCACAAGCATGGCACGGCCGCCGGCTATGCCAAGTTCGAGACCTTCCCTGTCTGGAATCTTCCTCTGACGCATCCGGTCAATATTGCCTACGAGGCCGCCACGGCTGACCTCGACGATGCCAATATCATCGATTCGTTCCACCTTGAGGCCTACAACAAGACCACGGTCAACTACAACCGCGACGTCGAGGCCTTCCCGGTAGTCCGTGCCCTGATGGAAAAGATCCTGGGCAAGAGCCCCTACCAGAGCCCTACGGACATGGGCGTCAATATGGTCGGCTTTGCCATCACCGATGACGATGCCTGCCGCGACGCTTCCAAGATGGAGATCGTCCGCCGCTACTTTACCGCGGTCGAAAATGTGCGCCGTACCGGCGTGGGCGATGAGCAAGTCGACCGTCTCAAGATTATTATGAAGAAAGCCGGCATCGATAAGAACTACTCACCGGCGCGCTCGGCAGCCCTCACCAGGGAGCAGCTGACGGGTGGTCCCGTGGGTGCCATGGTCATGCCCGATGGCTCCGTGGTGACCGGCAAGACTTCCACGCGCCTGGGCGCCGCGAGCTCGCTCATCATGAATGCACTTAAGCATGTCTCGGGCGTCGACCTTGAGCTCGAGGTCATTAGCGATGAAGCGATCGAGCCCATCAGCAAGCTCAAGACGCATTTCCTGGGCAGCAAAAACCCGCGCCTCCACACCGACGAGACGCTTATGGCGCTGTCGATCACCTCGGCCACGAGTGAGACGGCCGCTCGCGTCCTTTCGGGCCTGGAGCAGCTGCGCGGTTGCGATGCCTTCTTTAGCGTGATTATCTCGCCGACGGACGAGACGGTGTTGCGTAAACTGGGCATCAACGTGTGCTGCGAGCCCAAGTTTGAGCGTCGTGGTTTCTTCCATCGCTAAGTTTGAAGTACCGCGGTAATTGCATCGCATTTTGGCCGTATCGGGTTAGCGCCCGGTACGGCTTTTTGATCAATAAAGCGTCTATTTCGGCGAAAAATAGCCGTTTACCTGCCTAAAAACAATTTGGGCGGTATACAATAATCGTAACTGTTTCATCCTTAGCGGGATGCCGCATGATGGATATTACCTGCCATCGTGAGGTGTGTCGGTCGTGCACGGCGCGCTGGATGCTCGTGCTCGGTTAGAGGAGGCTGCCATGGCGGGCAAGGGTCGTGCGAGTGTCAACGATATGAAGCGTGTCGAAGTGCTGGTGTTGATGGAGATTGCCCAGCAATCCGAAAGTGGCGGGACATATGGCTTCTCGCGCAAAACGCTTGCGGAGCACGTTGGAGTGTCTCCGTATCGAGCCCGCGCCGCAATTGAGCGCTTGGATTCTGACGGTTTGATCGAGGTCGTTTCGCGTTATAGCGAGGATGGCGGCCAGCTTGCAAATGGTATTTGCCTTACCGAGCGTGGCGGGTGGTATCTGAAAGGCATCCGCGCGGGTATGCTCGTTCGGGATATGCTCAGGGACGAGCTTGCCGATCGGTAACGTTCTGCCGCCTAAGATGTTGTTACGCCGCTCGGGTCCCGGGCGGCGTTTTGTTTCGAGATGGAGAAATGCAAGCACTTTGGTGAAAAATGGCGAACTGCTTCTTTCTCGAGTATTACAATGAAGACCCGTAAGATGTGTATGGACAACTTCTACGGGAAGCGCAGGTAATTCAATATGACTAAGCATGTGTTTGTGACCGGCGGCGTGGTTTCGTCTTTGGGCAAGGGCATTACCGCGGCATCGCTGGGCCGTTTGCTCAAGTCGCGCGGCTACAAGGTGACGATGCAGAAGGCCGACCCGTATCTGAACGTCGACCCCGGTACCATGAGCCCGTTCCAGCACGGTGAGGTCTTTGTGACCGAGGACGGCTACGAGTCCGATCTGGACCTGGGCCACTACGAGCGCTTTATTGACGAGAACCTGACCCGCGATTCTAACTTTACGACGGGCGCCATTTACAAGAGCCTGATTGCCCGCGAGCGTCGCGGTGACTTTTTGGGCGGTACCGTCCAGGTGATCCCGCACGTCACCAATGCTATCAAGGACAAATTCCGCCGCATTGAGGAGCAGACTGGCTCCGACGTTGTCATTACCGAGCTGGGTGGCACGATCGGCGACATCGAGTCGCAGCCGTTCGTGGAGGCTATCCGTCAGTACCGCAAGGAGGCCGGTCCCGAGAACGTCTGCTACATCCACGTATCGCTCGTTCCCTATATCGCCGCCGCCCACGAGGTTAAGACCAAGCCCACGCAGCACTCCGTCAAGGAGCTGCGCAGCTTTGGTATCCAGCCCGACATTATTGTGCTGCGCTCCGATCACCATATTGATGACGCTATCCGCGGCAAGATCGCGAGTTTCTGCGACGTCGACACCGACTGTGTCTTTACCAACGAGGATTGCGCGAGCATTTACGACGTGCCGCAGCTGCTCGCGGAGCAGGACTTTGACCTGCGCATTTGCGAGCGCCTTGGCCTCGATCCGCGCGAGCGCGATATGAGCGCATGGAATGAGTTCCTGCGCAAGCAAAACCATGCCAACCATCACGCCGATAAGGTTAAGGTTGCCGTCGTGGGAAAGTACACCCAGCTTCCCGATGCATATCTGTCGGTTATCGAGGCCCTGCATCACGCGGGCGTTTTCTACGATCGTCACGTAGATGTGCAGCTGGTCGATGGTGAGAGCCTCGATGCCGAAAACGTCAATGAGGTTCTGGGCGACGCATCGGGCATCCTGGTTCCCGGCGGCTTTGGCAAGCGCGCCCTGGAGGGCAAGATCCTTGCTGCCGAGTTTGCTCGCGAGCACAAGATTCCGTATCTGGGCATTTGCCTGGGTATGCAGGTTGCCGTGTGCGAGTTCGCCCGCAACGTTGTCGGCCTTGCCGGTGCCAGCTCCTCCGAGTTTGATCCGGACGGTCCGTTTAGCGTAATCGACCTGATGAGCTCGCAGGAGGACGTGACCGAGAAGGGCGGCACCATGCGCCTGGGCGCCTATCCGTGCAAGCTCGCTGCCGATACCCTCGCGCGTGAGGCGTATGGCGAGGAGCTTGTCTACGAGCGCCACCGTCACCGTTTTGAGTTCAACAATGCCTTCCGCGATCAGCTCGAGGACGCCGGTCTTGTCATCTCGGGTCTTTCGCCTGATGAGCGTCTGGTCGAGATGGTCGAGCTGCCGCGCGATGTGCACCCGTGGTTCGTGGCCACCCAGGCTCACCCCGAGTTTAAGAGCCGCCCCACCAATCCTCAGCCGCTATTCCGAGAGTTCGTGCGTGCCTCGATTGGCCAGCATGAGGGCGTCGATCGCCTGCAGGTGACGCCCATGAATCGTTCGACGGACTAAGGTTGCCGGCGAACCGGGAACATATCGGAGAAGCTCCTTCGCCGCTCGCTGTGGCGGCGGGGGAGTTTCTTGATTACCTTGCAGTCGAGCGGGGTTTGGCGCGCAACACGATTGCCGCCTATCGCCGAGACCTGACGACCTACTGTGCCTATCTGGAGCGGACGGGCATTGCGTCCTTTGAGGACGTGAGTCGGCGGGTCATTGAGGACTTTATCGCCGATCGGCGCGATGGGGGCTATTCCGATGCCTCGGTGGAGCGCGCGCTCGCTGCCGTCAAAGGCCTGCATGCCTTTTTGGTGCGCGATGGGGCCGTGACCCAAAATCCTACGGCGGCGTTGCGTTTGCCAAAAAAGGCCGAGCGCCTGCCGGAGTGCCTTTCGGTGGAGGATGTTTCGGCATTGCTCGACCAGGATTTTCCGGATGGTGAGATGGGTCTGCGCGATCGCGCTATCTTGGAAGTGCTGTATGGGTGCGGCCTGCGCGTGAGCGAGCTGGTGGGGCTCGATGTGAGTGATATCCATGCCGATGACGGCTTTGTGCTGGTTCGCGGCAAGGGCTCCAAGGAGCGTCTGGTCCCTTTGGTGGGAAGCGCGGCGCGTGCCCTGACGCACTATATATGTGATGGGCGCCGACTTCTGGCGGCTCATGCTCGTGGGACAGAGACGCCGGCGGTCTTTTTAAACAAGAACGGCGGGCGTCTGTCGCGTCAGGGTGTTCACGTCATATGCGAGCGCTACGGACGCCAGGTGGGGTTGGTGGGACTCCATCCGCACACGTTGCGCCATTCCTTTGCCACCCATATGCTCGCGGGCGGCGCGGACCTTCGCGTGCTGCAGGAGATCTTGGGACACGCCGATATATCGACGACGCAGGTCTACACGCATGTCGATCGTACGCAGCTGACTGAGGTTTACCTGGCGGCCCACCCGCTGGCACATCGCTAATACGCTGCTGAGCTGCGATTACATGCTATCCGAGGACGGACCCCCGATTGCTGGAACGTGCTGTTGCGCACGTTTTGGCAATCGGGGGTCCGTCCCATTTTGCGCCACCGGCCAATGGCGCGGCGGGGTGCACATGCCGCGCGTGGGAGAGTTTGGGGGCGATGTGAACGGGATGTAAAGGGACGTAAAAATCGCCTCAAGGTCAACTTGAAGGTTGAGGTTGAAAGGCGGGGTGCTACAGGTGGCATCCCGCCTTTGCGTTAAACACAACATATTGTGTTTTCGAACATATGCTCGGGGGTGGCGCCCAATAGTTAGGGCTGTCTCTTATACACATCTCCGAGCCCACGAGACAGGC
>CABSNH010000065.1 GCA_902478985.1 uncultured Collinsella sp. | reverse complement strand
ACGCAAAGCGCCGGCCCGCATCGAGTTCACGGGTAACCACCGAGAGCCGAACACCCTCGACGCCTCGGAGCATGCGGCCCAAAACAGGCTGCACCGGCGTATACATGCGCACGGTATGCTCGTCCGAATCGCCTCGGAAAAGCGGCGCGTGCATATTGCCGATCTCCCAGCACGCATGCGCGAGCGCAATCGGGTCCATGTGGTCAACTTCGACCAAATAAACCTCGGCGCTGTGCAGGCGCACGACAACCGCCACGGGCACCATGCCCGAACGGTCGATGGCGAGCACGTCGCCGTCGGCAAGACGACCGCCGTCGGCAGCATCCAGCCGAACATCGACCGTGCGCCCCAGCTCCGTCACGCCCGCAAACGCGCATACATCAGCCTGGTCCCAATCGAGCAGTAGCTCGTCAACTTCAAAGACGCCGCCTAACTTCCGGCGAAGCAGGAGTTCATAGGACGGATCATTGAGATTTCCCAAGCATGTCGTCGAAACCAAGCGTTCAGGCATACTCTAACCCTCGACCTCGACGAGCTCGATATCAAAGTTGAGGTCCTTGCCGGCTAGCTCGTGGTTGGCGTCGAGCGTCACGGCCTCGGGCGTCACGTCAATGACGACGGCGGGGACGGGCATACCGCTCGGCGTGGATAGGAAGAGCTTCATGCCCTTCTCGATCTGCTCGATGTTGGGAACCTGCTCGGCCGGAAAGGTCAGAACCATCTCGGGATTGTGCTCGCCGTAGGCATCGGCAGCAGGAATGTGCACGGTCTTCTTCTCGCCCACCTGCATGTCGACAACAGCGGCGTCGAAGCCCTTGATCATCTGGCCGGCGCCACAGGTGAACTCCAGCGGCTCGCCGCGATCGTAGGAGCTATCGAACTGCGTGCCGTCGTCGAGCGTGCCGCGATAATGAGTCTTGACCTTCTTGCCCTGGTTGGACATGGTAACCTCCGTGATAAGGGCGGCGCATAACGCGGGCCGCCGTGAACATATGGCGCTAACTATACCCTAGTCATACAATTCAAAGACAGTTTGCAAAGAAACGCTGCAACCGGAGGAACCATGGCATATCCCGTATTTGACCTACACTGCGACACCGCCGACCGAATCGGCTGGGCCACGCTCGATCTCGACCTGCGCTTTACCGCCGGCACCGACGGTTATTTCCCCGGCGATGAAACGCATCCGCAAGATTTCGACCTCATCGAGGGCAATGCCTGCGCCATCTCGCTCGCAAAGATCGGCAACACGCCGTGGGCACAGTGCTTCGCCACGTTTGTCCCCGACGAGATTCCCACCGCCCACGCCGCGCGCTTCCAGGCGCAAATCATGGCGCATATGAGCGGCCAGGCCATGCTCAACCACGACCGCATGGTCAACGTGCGCAGCGCCGCTGATATTCGCCCTGCGCTCAAGGACGGCAAGGTCGCTTGCATCCACACCATCGAAAACGCCACGTTCTTTGCCGAGGACCCCGCGCTGATCGAAGTGCTCAAGAGCTTGGGCGTGCTCATGTCATCACTCAGCTGGAATGCGCAGGGGCCGCTCGCGAGCGGACACGATACCCACGCCGGCCTCACCGCCGCCGGCATCGAGGCACTTACGCAGATGGAGCACGCCGGCATGATACTCGACGTCTCCCACCTCAACGATGAGTGCTTTGACGAGGTTGTCGCCCACGCCACGCGCCCCTTCGTCGCCAGCCACTCCAACTCCCGCACCGTCTGCGGCGTCAAGCGCAATCTCACCGACGACCAGTTCCGCACCATTCGCGACATGGGCGGTATCGTCGGCCTCAACTACTGCAGCGAGTTCCTTTCCAACGACGCAACCGACGAGACCGCTGCAGACGTCACCTTCGACCAGCTGGCGGCACATATCGAGCACTGGCTCGACCTGGGCGGCGAGGACGCCATCGCGCTCGGCGGCGACTGGGACGGTGCCACGGTGCCCGCTTTCCTCTCCGATGCCAGCAAGATGCCCGAATTCCAGAACATGCTCTCCAAGCACTTTGGCAAGACCGTGATGCAGAAGCTCTGCAGCGATAACGCGCTTGCCTTCTTTGAGCGTTATTAATTTCACGTCCCTTGAGCGGGCCGGCATGCCGAACGGTCGACATGCCGGCCCGTCCCCAATCTGAAGGACCGCTTTTGACGCAGCAATTTACGATTACCGTATCCCGACCGGATGGCACATCCATCCCCGTCGTCGTTACCAAAAAGCGCGTCAAGAACTTCAACCTACGCGTCACATCGAGCGGTGAGGCCCACGCCAGCGCACCGCTCGGCGCCAGCCGCGAGCGTATCGAAGCGTTTGTGAAGCGCAACAGCGCCTGGATTATCAGCCGACTTGACCAGCGTGAGCAACATCAGGCGACGGCGCGAGAGCCGCTCAGTCCCTCGTCCATCATTGCGCTTTGGGGCAAGCCCATCACGGTACAAGATGCGCTCGATCACAACTTTGCATCGCCCGCACCGCGGCCCAAGCAGGCCACCTTCGCAAGTTTTATGGGCGCCGACAAATCGAACGAACGCCTACAGGCCGAGCGGCGCGCAATCCTCGACGGCCTGACGCCCGATGAGCTCCAGACCCGCATCGACCAGCTCTATGCATCCGAGGTCACCACAGCGCTGCGCGATATGGTGCATGCATACGAAATCGCAATGGGTATCGCCGTTTCCCGCGTTTCCGTACGCAGTATGAAGACGCGCTGGGGCTCATGCACACCCAAAACCGGCGCCATTCGCATCGCGCGCGAGCTCGCCGCCTACCCTGTCGAATGCCTCGACATGGTTGTCGCCCACGAGCTCGTCCACTTGCTCGAGCCAAGCCACAATCAGCGGTTTCACGCTCTGCTCGACACGTACTGCCCCAACAATAGAGCTCTGTCGCAGCGGCTCAAGCAGCCACCCCTCAACAAGCTCTAGCGTCGACTAGCGCACGCGCTCGATCTCGACGCCGCAGCTTGCCAGGGGAAGACCGACGGGAGCCCAAGGCTTATCGAGCTTAACACGCACGCCAAGCAGCAGGGGGTAGCGACGCAGCAGCATCTGGGCCACACCCTCGGCTGCAGCCTCGATGAGCTTAAACGTATGCTCGCGCAGATATCCGTCGACATCGTGACACACCGAGCCATAATCAATCGAGGCATCCAGGTTGTCGTGCTCCCCTGCTGCACGCAGGTCGGCATAGAGCACCAAGGACACGATGAACTTCTGGCCCAGCGCGTTCTCTTCGGGATACACACCGTGGTTGGCAAAGACCTCGAGACCGTCGATAGTAATGCGGTCAGCATGGCGCAGGTCGTCATAGCTCACGTGGGGCACCGCCGCTGCGGTGGATATTTCGCCCCTTCCACGGCGGGCGAGCTCGGCGCCTTCAGTCTTGGTTGCATTCTCGGGCAGTTTCTTGTTACTCATCGCGATCGTCTCCTTCGTTTAGAACCCCGACCGCGCAAACTAACTACACGCGAATCGACAGGTTCTTTTTATCATCGCTCCAATTGCAAGCATTGCGCGCGGGGCATGCAAAGCAGGCGCGCGACGCTTTGTCGGCTGCATAGAGCAGACGCTCGAGCGGTTGGCTGTTCACGCGCAGCTTTCGATGGCCCAGAATGGCCGTCTTAATGGCCGCAGCATCGGCCGGCTCAAACGCTACGTCATCGGGCATGCCGCCGAGAATCGCATCAGCGACGCGTTCGCTTGCAACATCATGGGATATACCCGATTCATACTGTTCATCTTTGCCGATATCGTGAAGAAGTGCCGTGGCGTAGATGACCTCGCGGTCAAATTCGAGCTGTTCCTCGAGATTCTTGATCCACATAATGCGAGCGACATCGAGCAGATGGTCAATACCGTGGCGGCAGAAGATACGCCCCGATTCCAACTGTGCAATGTTGCCCAGGTGCCGCCGGAACAGGCCGTTGGCACAGATGTAATCGATACGAGGCATGGCACCAAAGGGGGCTAGGCCCGAAGCCATAAAACCGCGACGCGGCGTTCCCTCATCGGTCTTCGATGCAAAGTCGTTAACGGCTCTCATGGTTAGCGGTCCAGCATCCTAAAGAATCGCTCCTCGAGCGACGGATCGGTCTCAAAGATGCCGCGGCGAGCGAGCGTCACGGTCTTGGTGCCGGGCTTTTGCACGCCACGCATCGTCATGCACATATGCTCGGCCTCCATCAACACAATCGCTCCCTGGGGAGCAAGATACTCCATGAGAGCATCGGCAACCTGCGCACACAGCTGCTCCTGCAGCTGCAGACGGCGGGCATAGACCTCAACCGTGCGGGCGAGCTTGGAAAGTCCAGCCACCCGACCGTTAGGGATATAACCAATGGCGGCCTTGCCATAAAACGGCAGCAGATGATGCTCGCACAGCGAGTAGAACGTAATGTCGCGCTCGATAACCAAATCGTTCGAAGCGACGGCAAAAGTTTTGGACAGGTGCTCCTCGGCACTCTGGTCCATACCGCCGGCAATCTCGCCATACATACGGGCGACGCGTGCCGGAGTCTCCAGCAGGCCCTCACGAGTTGGGTCCTCGCCTATACCTTCAAGCAGCAGCTTAATGGCAGTCTCGACTTTTTCCTGATCGACCATCTGGGCCTCACTTTTTTCGATTTCGCGTTCGCGCTATGGTACCACGCCGGCACGCAACCTCTGCCAGCTACATAGTATGGGTCGAATAGACCGGATCGTCCCGCCAAAGCTCCACAGCATCGCAAAGCGCAACGCCCTCACGTGCAGCACGAGCGCGCGTGGCGTTCATGTCGATCACGCGCTGATTGCTCGAGCCCCTAAAGCGCAACGAGATATCGTACAGATCCTGAACGAACGGGCCGTCCACCAACATGTCGAGGCAGGCCAGGATACGGTCCGTCACCTCGGTATGATGACGGCCACCCGGCATAAGCTCCTCGAGCACGTCACCGGTAAAGCACCAAATGGTCTTGCCCGACCCAGCAGGATAGGCCGCACGCACGCGCTCGATAAAGTCAACAAGCCCCGCCTGATTCTCGGGCTCCATAGGCTCGCCACCCAGAATCGTCAGGCCATCGATAAAGGGATGATCGAGACTCTCGATAATCTTATCCTCGACGGCGCGATCGAACGGCTCGCCCGCAGCAAAGTCCCACGCGACAGAGTTAAAGCAATTCTTGCACCCACGACGGCACCCGCTCACAAACAGAGAAGTACGAACGCCTTCACCATCAGCAATATCGAAATACTTAATGTTCGCGTAGTTCATAAGTAACTCTCCCGGGAGGCCGGGACATATCTTCCCGTCCTCAATCATTCTCGGCCTTCGGCCTGCGAAACTGCGGGCGGGACGATATGTCCCGGCCTCATGCAAAGGGTAACTCAATGAACGAAGCGAACATCGAGCATAGGGTTCGAGGTCCAATAAATACTCAGCTGCAGCTCAACCGCCATCGCAAGTAAATCGCAGCTGCAGCTCAAATTATTTCCGCTAAGAACTTCGAGGAGTGAGCAGACCGCATGCCGCATCTCAGCTACATCAACTTGGCTGCCCCGTAGCGAGGCCCCGGACCTTTGCTCGATATGAGTTCCGCACGAACAGGAGGCGCCAGTGGCGCCTCCGTCGTGAGCCAGGACTGTCCGAAATAGCGAGTAAAGGTCCGGGGCCTCGCTACGGGGCAGCCTGGGATGGTTATTAGAGATGCAGCACGCGGTCGCGGATCTCCTCGGTTCGACCCTGGTTCCAGAACTGGGTACCGATGTAGCCGCACGTACGACGAGCGACATTCATCTTCTCCTGGTCGCGGTTGCCGCAGTTGGGGCACTCCCACACCAGCTTGCCATCGTCCTCGACAATCTTGATCTCACCGTCGTAGCCGCACACCTGGCAGTAGTCGCTCTTGGTGTTGAGCTCGGCGTACATGATGTTGTCGTAGATGTACTGCATCACGCGAATGACAGCCTTGAGGTTGTCCTGCATGTTGGGAACCTCGACGTAGGAGATGGCACCGCCCGGCGAAAGCTGCTGGAACATACCCTCGAACTTGAGCTTGTCGAATGCGTCGATCTCCTCGGACACATGGACGTGATAGCTGTTGGTAATGTAGCCCTTGTCCGTCACGCCCGGGATAATGCCAAAACGGCGCTGCAGGCACTTGGCAAACTTGTAGGTCGTCGACTCAAGCGGGGTGCCGTACAGCGAGAAGTCGATATCGCTTTCGGCCTTCCACTCGGCGCACTTGTCGTTCATGTGCTGCATGACGGCCATGGCAAACGGCGTGCCCTCCTTCTCGGTGTGGCTGTGACCCGTCATGTACTTAACGCACTCATACAGGCCGGCATAGCCCAGGCTGATCGTAGAGTATCCGCCCACGAGCAGCTTGTCGATCGTCTCGCCCTTCTTCAGACGCGCCAGGGCGCCGTATTGCCAAAGAATCGGCGCGGCGTCAGAAAGTGTACCCATCAGGCGCTCATGACGGCACAGCAGGGCACGGTGACACAGCTCAAGGCGCTCATCGAAGATCTTCCAGAACTTGTCCATATCCTGGTGCGAGCTCAGTGCGACATCAGGCAGGTTGATGGTCACAACGCCCTGGTTAAAGCGACCATAGTACTTGGGCTTGTTCGGGTCGTAGTTCAGCGCGTTGGCAACGTTGTTAAAACCGTTGCCCGAACGGTCGGGCGTCAGGAAACTGCGGCAACCCATGCAGGTGTAGCAATCGCCGTTGCCGGCGGTCTCGCCCTTAGACAGCTTGAGCTCGCGCATCTTCTTCTCGGAGATGTAATCGGGCACCATGCGCTTGGCGGTGCACTTGGCAGCCAGCTGGGTCAGGTAGAAGTACGGGGAATCCTCGTGAACGTTATCGTCCTCGAGTACATAGATAAGCTTGGGGAATGCCGGGGTAATCCACACGCCGGCCTCGTTCTTAACGCCCTCGTAGCGCTGGCGAAGCGTCTCCTCCACGATCATGGCAAGGTCGTGCTTCTCCTGAGGCGTACGGGCCTCGTTAAGATACATAAAGACCGTCACGAACGGCGCCTGGCCATTGGTGGTCATAAGGGTCACGACCTGATACTGAATCGTCTGGACGCCGCGACGGATCTCGTCACGCAGGCGATCCTCAACGACCTCGCGAACCTTTTCGGGAGATGCGGAAACGCCGAGCTCCTCGAGCTCGCGGGCGACCTCGCCACGAATCTTTTGACGGCTCACCTCAACAAAGGGGGCAAGATGGGTCAGCGAGATGGACTGGCCGCCGTACTGGGAGGAAGCAACCTGGGCGATAATCTGCGTCGCAATATTGCAGGCGGTCGAGAAGCTGTGCGGCTTCTCAATCAGCGTGCCCGAAATAACAGTGCCGTTCTGGAGCATGTCCTCCAGGTTCACCAGATCGCAGTTGTGCATATGCTGGGCAAAGTAATCCGAATCGTGGAAATGGATCAGACCCTCATTATGGGCATCCACGATCTCCTGAGGCAGCAGCACGCGCTGGGTCAGGTCCTTGGAAATCTCGCCAGCCATATAGTCGCGCTGAACGGAGTTGACGGTCGGGTTCTTGTTGGAGTTCTCCTGCTTGACCTCTTCGTTATTGCACTCGATCAGCGACAGAATCTTGTCATCGGTCGTGTTCTTCTGGCGCTTCAGGCTCTGAACATAGCGATAGATGATGTAGTGGCGGGCAACCTCGTAGCAGTCGAGACGCATGATCTCGTCCTCGACCAAATCCTGGATCTCCTCGACCGAAACGGTGTGGCCCGCGTTCTCGCATGCCTCGGCGACGTTTTGCGCCGCATAAACCACCTGGCGGTCGGTTAGACGAGAGCTCTCCTCGACCTCCAAGTTAGCGGCGCGGATGGCATTGACAATCTTATCGATGTCAAAGACAACCTCGGTGCCGCTGCGCTTGATGATCTTCATCCTCTTGCCTCTTTCGCGTCGTAGCCTCATTGCGCTTCAGAGCCAAACGATGCCCGGCAGGGCTTGCCCCTGTCTTACGGCGCCGTCGCGCAATCTGTGTTCTCGATAAACCATAAGCCTCTATGCGGACATTCCCAGGAGCCGATCAAGCGGCTCAAGGACACGTTCAAAAGAGGCAATTAAGGTCTTCGTTCTCTGTCCGCCATCTATCATACGACAAAGATGCATCTATATCCTGTATTCTTTTTTTAGGTCAAACACAACATATAGTGTTTCAGCAGGTCAAAGCAATTAGTCATTTTGCAGACGCATTATAAATGAGGGGTATTTGACAAGTCGGTAAAACGTTACCAACACGGCTACCTGCATGGCAGCTATAAAACCCCCTTAGTCAAGCCACTGACAAATCCTACTAAAACCAAGCCACTCACGCCAAAAGAATCCAAAAGATTATGCTTGACCAACATGTTGCGGTCACGCTCGGCCAGGACGTATGCAATCTGCCGGCACCCCTACGGGACACGAAGACCATCGCATACAGACCTTGGATCAAAATTTGCTGGCATGTTTGGCGGCATAAAACAAAACAGTCCAGAAGCAAAGCCTCTGGACTGCGAACATTTGGTGGGCGTTAGAAGATTTGAACTTCTGACCTCTTCCGTGTCAGGGAAGCGCTCTCCCCCTGAGCTAAACGCCCAAATGGAGCGGACAACGGGGCTCGAACCCGCGACCCCAACCTTGGCAAGGTTGTGCTCTACCAACTGAGCCATGTCCGC
>CABSNH010000064.1 GCA_902478985.1 uncultured Collinsella sp. | reverse complement strand
CCCGGAGGTCGTAGGTTCAAATCCTGCCCCCGCGACCAAGAACTTGCAGCTCGTCGGTCTAGCCGACGAGCTTTTTTGTTATTCCGGGACCGTGTTTTCGGTCCAATTTTCGGCCTCTCAAACAAAATCTCGATCTGTAACATCTAGATCCGATTTGGGCGGCTGGGTGTTACAGATCGAGATACACCGGTGGGCTGGGTCCTGTTTGTCTAAATCTGTAACACGAGGGACAGATTTTGCCGAGTTGTTGTTACAGATTGAGATGTTCGGACGGACGGTTGCCGTTTGTCTTGATCTGTAACAGGTGGAGGCTAAAAGTCGGTCTAGATGTTACAGATTGAGATGTTTGGTCGGACCGAGTTTGTTCGTCTCGATTTGTAACATCTAGGGTCGTTTTTGATCTGCAGGTGTTACAGATCGAGATAAACCGACGGCCGGGCTCATCCCATCCGACGGGCCGCCTCGCCCCATCCACCTGCCGCCACCTGATATTCGCCGATTTTCGTTGTGCCGCTGTACCCCCATGCCATATCCTCTAGACAATTACACGGCACCATCGCCGCCGCGCCTACAAGAGAGGAATGTCCATGACCGCACCTGCATCCAAGCTGCTCCAGCCCATTACGGTTGGCCCCCTTGAGCTCAAAAACCGCATTATGTTCCCGCCGCTGACCACCGGCTACGAGGAGCGCGACGGTTCCATTGGCGAGCGCAGCCTGGCTTTTTACGAGCGCCTGGCCCGTGGCGGCGTGAGCTACATCGTCATCGGCGACGTTGCTCCCGTTATGACCGCGAGCCCCACGCCCAAGCTGGCGACTGACGCCCAGATCCCCACGTTTAAGGCGCTGGCCGACGCCGTCCACAAGCACGGTGCCAAGGTTGCGCTGCAACTGTTCCACCCCGAGTACGACGTGCCCGGCGTCGGCCGTATGGTCATGGGATCCATGGCCGCCGCCAAGGCCGCGCAGGAAGCCAAGGCCGCCGGTGACGAGGAGACCTTTGCCGCCAAGATGGCCGAGTCCAACGAGATCCGCAAGCAGGCCTATGCCAAGCTGCACCACGATATGCAGCACTTCGTGAACGAGGCGAGCGTAGAGCAGCTCACCCAGATCAAGGAGGCTATCGCTGCCTCGGCCGCTCGCGCGCAGCAGGCCGGGATTGACGCCATCGAGGTCCACGGCGACCGCCTGGTGGGTTCGCTGTGCTCGGCCATCCTCAACAAGCGCACCGACGAGTACGGTGGCTCGTTCGAGAACCGCGTTCGCTATGCGCTCGAGGTCGTCGCTGCCATTAAGGAGGCCGCGCCGCAGCTGATGGTGGAGTACAAGCTCCCCGTGATCATGGAGAACCCCGACGGCACGCCGCGCGGCAAGGGCGGCCTGCAGCCCGACGAGGCCTGCGAGTTCGCCAAGCTGCTCGAGGGCGCGGGCATCGACATGATCCAGGTCGCACAGGCAAACCACACCGGCAACATGGGCGACACCATTCCGCCCATGGGCGCCATGCCCTACAACTGGACGCTGCCGGTGGCCGAGCGCGTCAAAGCCCTGGTCTCCGTGCCGGTGGCAACCGTGGGCCGTGTTGTCTCGGTCGAGGCCGGCGAGAAGATTCTGGAAGACGGCGCGGCCGACATCATCGCCTATGGCCGCTCGCTCATGTGCGACCCCGACATTGCGCTGAAGACTGCGACCGGCGAGCCCATTCGCGAGTGCCTCAACTGCAACAAGGGTTGCGTCGATGCGATTCAAAACCGCAAGTACATTTCGTGCGTGCTCAATGCCGAGAACGGCGACGAGGCGACCATCGCCATTAAGCCGGGCGAGGGCGACAAGAAGATCGCCGTGGTGGGCGGCGGTATTGCCGGCTTGGAGGCCGCGCGCGTGGCGGCCAAGCGCGGTTACGACGTGACCGTCTACGAGGCGAGCGATCATCTGGGCGGCCAGATTGTGCTGGCGGCCGCACCTCCGCGCAAGGACGAGATCATGCGCTCCGTTGAGTACTACGAGAAGATTCTGCCCGGCCTGGGCGTGAAGGTTGAGCTCAACCATGCCGCTACCGCCGAGGACCTCAATGCCGCCGACGCCGCGATTGTGGCCGTGGGCGCGCACGACGTGGTCATCCCCGTTCCGGGTGCCGACTCGGACAAGGTCGTTTCGAGCTGGGACGTGCTGGCCGGCAAGGTGGAGCTTACGGGCCGCGTCGCCGTCATTGGCGGTGGCCTGGTGGGCACCGAGACTGCCGAGTACCTGCTGCAGCACGGCTGCGAGGTGGCGATCGTGGAGATGCTCGACAAGATTGCCGCGGGCGAGTCCGAGACCATTCTGCCGCTGATTATGAGCGACTTTGCCGAGCATAACGTTGAGCAGCATGTTAAGACCCGCCTGACCGCCATTACCGACGAGGGCGTGGAGGCTGTTCGCACTGCCGAGGACGGCGCCGAGGAGCCGGTGAAGATCGTCTGCGATTACGTGGTGATGGCCGTGGGCTCCAAGGCCAACGCGTTTGACCTGGACGGCGTGACGGTGCCCGTGACCTGCGTGGGCGACTGCTCGGGCGAGCGTACCGCCGACATCGCGAGCGCCATCCGCACGGCATATCACGCGGCCAACGAGCTGTAGTTAACTTCGCGGCCAGGCGGGGCGGTAGCACGGATCCGCCTCGCCCGGCTGCGCCCCAGCATACACAGACCATCGACCGGGGTGGGACTTGCAAGAACAGCAGGCCCCACCCCGGTTTTTGTGCGAGGGGGCAGGCGAGCTTGCACCGTGTCTTTGGCATATGGGCGAGGCTGCTATTCGTAATCTTTAAGACATCATTAAGGTTTGCGTTGTGGAGCAAACCGCAGGTCAATGCTATTCTTTTACCTTATCGTATGGTGTTGTATTCTGCCTGAATTCTCTACCTGCGAACAACGGATAAACGCGACCAAGCGGAAAAGGATGGCAAGCCCGCAAGCAGGGCAAACGTAAGCGATGAGTGGCATGGACCGACATAGCGAGCTCCAGCAGCACAAGACAGCGGCCGAGTACCGCCAAGCTGCCGACGAGCACGTGCGGACCCTCAAGGATTTCTGGAAGGATTTCCTGGTGAGTGGTCTGTTTGTGCTGGCCGCCATCGTTGCCATCTTTGCATGCTTGGCCTGGTTTGCCGCGAACAATCGAGTGAGTGCCACGGGGAGTAGCATTAGTGCGAAAGACCTTGCGTTTACCATTTCTGCCAAGGGCGAAGGTGCCGCCGGTGCCCATGTGGGCTATTACGAGCGTGACGGGCGCACGGAAGACGAGAAGAGAGACATCGCTGGCTTGAGCACCGATCATTCCATGACGGTAACGTTTGACTCGAACCTCAACAATAACGATGCGGGCGGGTTGTATCCTGGCGCGCGCGGCGTCATTACCTTTACCGTAACGCCGAACAGCAAGAATCTGTCGGGTGTGACTATCGATATATCGCGCATCCTCAAGACCAATGATGGTGGTATCACAAAAGACGAAGCGACCCAGCTGATCAAACTGACTAAGGGTCACCTACTGTTTTTTAGGGAAATGAACAACGGGTATTACTCAAAACGTATCACCGATAGCAAGATCGTGCTCAGCCCTGATGATTTTTGCAAGGAGGGGTCGAGTGAGACCACAGAGCCGAAAACGGTGAACGTGTATTGGGTGTGGCCCGAGTACATCCAGAACCTCGTTCTGGTCAAGGATGCAAATTACTACAACAATCTGTTTGCCGAAGTGGGGTCTGATTACAACTCGCTCCAGGCATACGTTAATGGCAGTGAAGGTGTGCAAGGCCACAAAGATGAGTTCTATTACGGTGTGGCCGGCGGAATCACTGCGCAGGACGCACCAAATCTCGCTAAGACAATGAGCTCGGCTAATCTTGCAGCCTGTTCTGCCCTTTACAACAATGCCGATGATTACATCGGCGCCAATGTGAAGTATCTTCAGCTCACGCTCAGCGCTAGGGAGGGCATGCAGTGATAGACACCAAAGCCCGCTTTGATACCTTAAAAGATTGGACCTATGAGCATCGCCGCCCACTGATGTGCGCCTTTGCGGCTCTTGCTGTGATTGTGCTGCTCATTGGCCTATCGCTAACTTGGTTCGTGGAAAACAGGGCGCTTTCGACCATCGGTAAGGTCGAAGGCCCCATTATGCTCAAAATAAAGGGTCCTAACCAAACGGCGATGGAACAAATGGATCTTATCTATGACGCCGATAAAGACACAATATCGGACGATGGCACCGTCACGCGCCGCCGTGCCTTTTGCGTCGAGAGCCAG
Source organism: uncultured Collinsella sp. (assembly GCA_902478985.1). GTDB lineage: Bacteria > Actinomycetota > Coriobacteriia > Coriobacteriales > Coriobacteriaceae > Collinsella. The sequence goes on along the minus strand of CABSNH010000064.1, from coordinate 4,455 downwards.
GGCAAGGGCTTTGAGTTGCAGATCGCAAACACTACGAACATCACGGGCTTGACCATTAACGTCTATCGGGCGACGGATGTGACGAGCACGCCGGCGGAGAGTCCTGACGTTGTCGGTCGCGATGGTCTCACTCATTATTACGCGTGGAAAAAGAACGGCGGTCCGATTAGCGGGTTCCAGACTATCAACGAGGATGGCTCTACGGGAATCGCCACGAGCGATAAGAGCGACCAAAATTACGATGCTTCAACTTTTGGCGACTATGACAACGTTCAAAAGAACGCGCGTCCGCTCTATCGCTGGAAGCGGATCGATGAGAGTGAATTGGATGACAAGTCCGAGACCGGCGCCACTAAGTACATCATCGAGTGTACGTGGCCCAAGGCGGCTAGCACTAAAGAGACCGACGTCATATATATCATTGCGCGCAATTGATGATTGAAGGGAGGCGACGCATGGCAGAGAAGCAAGCCGATGAAAAAAACGAGCAGTCAAAGAAGACACCGACAAAGGTCAGGATGCTGTGGTTGGTGGCGACGCTGGCATGCGTTGCTGCACTTGTGGTGGGCGTGCAGCTCACGCGTGGAGCGTTTACGGGCGCCGCTTTTCTCAAAGCTGTCGCCGTTACGGGCACCTCTCAAGATTTGTTTGCCTCGGACGTGTTGGTGCCCTATAACAGCGATCCGGGCGCTTCGCCTGCACTGCGATCGATTGTGGTGGATACAAACAAAGATAAATGCTCTGTTAGCTTTAAGATCTACAACTGTCTGCTCGACGATATGAATGTGTTTAACGATAAGGAAGTTAAATACACGCTAAGCGTCGAGGCGAAGGATGCGGATGTCGTTGTAAAGGGCGAAAACGGTACGGAAGAAACCCGGCCCGGATGGTCGATTTCCCCGAGTCCCGACACTTATACGTTTTCCGCTACGCATGGTGAGATTAGGACATACACCATCACGTTCGACAGGGAGCTTGTTGACAGGGCCTCGTTTACGATCAAGGCGGTAGTCGACAAAGATGAAAGCCCTGGCACTAGCAAGTATTGTCTCGCAGCACGTGTCGAGCCCGTTAAGCGATCGAATGCTAAACCGGCTAGCATCAGCGGCTCATGGGTCGATGCGAATGCCAAGAGGGATAACGTGGGCCATTATGCTGCCTACAACTATCGCATCACAGTCACGGGTGAGGAGAAGACCGTCGAGGTAACTTGGGGGTCCAAAGTCGAGCTTGATAAGCACTTTGCGGACAACCATTCAAATGCTCAATTCAAAGGCAACTCCGTGACGTTTAGGGTCAAGCCCGGGTCCGAAATCATTAACTTCTATCGTCGGAGCGGATCGGCTGATCCCACAAGTTGGGATGACTTGGGCGTACATATTGAAGAGTCCAATTCCCAAAGTAACGGTTAGTAATCGCATCAATCGTCCCCTGGGGGGATTTGAGATATAAGAACGAGGTCCAATAAGATGAAAACGGCAAAACGCTTCATAACCGCGTGTTTGACCGCGACCATGATATTTCAGGCACTTGCCCCCTCTGCCGAGGTGTTGGCTCAGGAGGTGGATGCTGCGGGGGATGCTGCCGTTCAAACGGCTTTTGCGTTCGATGGTGCCGCGAGGGGCGCCAAGTCTCGTATCGCGCAGCTCTCGGCTGATGTGGCTAACGCCGTGGCCGTAGACGATGATTCGACAGGCTCGGGCACGGCGGGCGATGCCGGCGCCGGTGGCGCGGCATCCGGTGGAACCGCATCGGGGGATGCGGGGCAGCCTTCTGACGGCGAGTCGGGCAATGCCCCTTCGGGCCCTGAGGACGGCGCCGTCTCCGGCGACGGTCAGGCGGCCGATGACGTCACGGATGGCGATGATAGCCAGGATGCCGTCGCGGACGAACAGGCAGACGAGAGTGCCGATGAAGAGAGGGCCGATGAAGAGAGGGCCGCAGCGCACCCTACGTTCGTGAACGTCAATGATTTAAAGAGCGCCATTGAAACCGGAACGGGGGGAAGGCGCTACGGCAGCGTTACGGTCGATGGTGAAAAGGCGGCCAAGATAGCCGTCAGCGATCCGGCGGCGCTGGTTCTGGTGTCCAACGCCGACCCCGCGATTTATCAAAATGCGGAGATCGTTCTAGACGGCACATTTTCTGGCGGCGGCCTTGATCTGACTTCAAAAACTGGCGATTACGAGTTTTTGGGTCTCGGCAGTGAGGGTGTGCCGTTTGCGGGCAGGCTGAATTTAGGCAGCTTGAAGATCACTGTCGCTAGAACACTTTTCAACGGTCTTTCACTCTCCAAGGAAAATGGCACTATTGCTGTAATTTGGAAAGGAACGAGCGCCGATCCGATTGTTGCCAAGAAGGCGATCGGCAATGGTCAAACGCTCGCTGCATCCGTGACCATTGCCGACTCTGGCGCTCAAAATCCCCAGGAAACGGATCCGGGCGTCACGGGCGCTTTATTGGGTGACGTTACGGGTGACCTTTCGGTTGAAGCGAGCTACACATTTAGTGGCACGCGTAGGGGTATCAACATCGCTTCGGCCGACGATAACGCGGGCCTGCTGGTGAATACTCTTGAGTCGGGCAAGCTTACAATTAAAGGGCTGTCGGGAATTTCCAGCGCTATGGGCACGCCGACAGTCATGACCTCTGCGGCGAATAAAGCTGCCGGCGGTTTGATTGGATGTGTAGGTGAGTTTGCTGCGGTTGAGGTCGCAAACGCACTCGATATCTCGGGCTTTACCGTGAAAGCGACGGGCAATGAAGGTGCTGCCGGTGGCTTTATTGGCAGGGCGACGAAGCTAGCTTTGACGTTCGCAGATGGGGGGAGCGTCACGCCCGCGCGCACGGTTGGCGATGCAAATACGACCTATGCTGGTGGCGCTATCGGCGACGTCTCCTTTGCGGCTGATTTCGTTCTTACGCCGGGACAGATTGGCTTCGGTGACGACGCAGCGACCGCAGTTGAGCTTAGCGCCAAGAAGCGCGCAGGTGGTCTTTTTGGCCGTCTCGACATCTCGAACGGTGATGTTACCGTTCGAGGCGGCAGCTACAAAAGCAAGCTCGTGGGCGGACAAGACAGCGACGGCGATCGAGGCGGCTATGGCGGCATCGCTGGCAACGTTTGTAGTGGCGATGGCAGTTCGATCCACGCACTTAAGATTGAAAAAAAGGATGCCGTTGCAGTTCAGATTGAAATCGAGCGCACGGACAGCGGCAAGCTTTGTTACGTTGGCGGTGTGGTGGGCTACCAAAACGGTGACGAGACGACGCAAAGGACCGCCATCGTATTGGACGGCGCTGGGGTGACGATTAACGGGGCCGCCTATCCCTATTCCGGAAACGGAAAACTCGGCGGCGCTGTCGGCATGGTTGATAAAAACCAGCTGCTTGATGTGCGCGATTTTAAACTTAGCAGCGCGAGCGGGATTGGAAAACAAAACGGCGGTTCGGCGGGCGTCGCGGGTTCCGCATGGCGCGGCATTATCAAATTCAGCGGCACGACGAACCTCTCGGATGCGTCATTCGCTGACTCCAATCTATCTGCGCAGCTTGTCTATCAAAGCTATAACGCTTTAATTTTTGCGACTGGCAGCGGATCTGATGGCGGTTGGACGTTTAAGCGCCCGACCACCGCAGTTCCCATCGATGATATCTATAGCTATGGCGAAGTTATTCGCTTGGGGAGCGACAAGGGTCTTTCAAAAGATCTTATCAAGGTGGATGCGGCTACTCATAGGTTAGATTTGGGAACAAAACTCTCGAAGACTAACGGTGAATATGCGCTTCGGAATGCGGACGATTTTGCCAAACTGGCCATCACCTGGCAGACCTTCGGTTATTTTTCGCTGGTTGAGGGCATCGGCGGCGGCAGTGTTTCGGCGCTCGCCTCGTCAACCATAAACGTTTCGGGCGCTATTGATCTTGCGGGTACGGGCTTGACCGGCCTGACTAAAGATCGAGAGGATCCGGGCAATAATGAGGGCAAGGCCGATGGCGGTGACGAGCGAGAAGGCTCGCATTACTTCAGCGGCATCCTCAAGGGAAGCGGCAGCATCAAACTGGCAGTTGGTGAACCGTATGGTAAGCGCGGTAACGTCGCAATTGAATCTAGTGATACGACCGCGGGCAATGGCAAGATCTATCGTCACCAGCGCCTGGGGCTATTCAATGCCATAAGTGGTGACGCTCAGATTAAAGGTGGCGTGACCATCGATGGCACCATGCGTTTCGAGAACAAGGCAGCGATCGATGCCGGCTCACTTGCTGCCCAGATCAAGGGCAACGCAACAATCGGTGATGCGACATTTAAGACGGCTATTGCATATAACAGCGGAGATACGGGCAGCGTTCTCAATGTCGGTGGCATTGCGGGTTCTGTGAATACGAGCGGTGAGAACGATACGGTAACTCTGGGTAGTGGTACCAAATCGCAGGCGAATATCACGTCAGGAG
>CABSNH010000063.1 GCA_902478985.1 uncultured Collinsella sp. | reverse complement strand
GCTGCCAGGTGGTCATTGGGCTCCGGGGCGGGCTCAGGGCTCGCAGCGGCCTCGGCAACAGGAGCGACCTCTCCGGCGGCCGGTGTCTCCTGCTTCTGCTCGTCCGTAGGCTCGGGCGCGGGCTCCGGATCGCCAAACGGCAGCGAGGGCTGCACCACGCCGCCCGGCAGCTTGGCCTCCGTCTTGGGCTCGCCCAGCAGCTTGCCACGGCGGCGGCGGGCAGGCTTCTCGGCCTCGCGCGCAGCCTCGGCGGCCGCCTCGCGCGCCTTCTCGGCAACAAACGCCGCGGCCGAGGTATCGAGCTGCACCGTTGCATGCGTGCGCGTGGGCGCCGCGACCTCGCCGGCGTGCATCACGATGACGCCGCAGGTGCTCGTCGCGACAAATTCGACCATCTTGGGGTCGGTGAAGCCCGTCACGTCGTTGACGATCGAGGCGCCGCAGCGCACGGCCGCCTTGGCAACCGCCACATGGCGCGTGTCGATCGAGACGATAGCGCCCTCTTTGGCCAGTGCGCGCACCACGGGCAGCACGCGGCGAGCCTCCTCGTCGGGATTGACCGGGGTAAATCCGGGACGCGTGGACTCGCCGCCCACGTCGATGATGTCGGCGCCGGCGTCGAGCATCGCCAGGCCGTACTCGATGGCGGCATCCGGGTCGAAGTGCTCCCCGCCATCGCTAAACGAATCGGGCGTCACGTTGAGGACGCCCATGATGCGCGGGCGGTCAAAGCTGAGCTCGTACTTTCCGCACCGCCATGTCTTGCTATCGTTCGCCATGAACATCCTCCTAAAATGCCCGCGCCGCCGCGCTCGGGCGCAGGCGGCGGGGTTGTTTTGCAATCAGTCTTTCTATTGTATCCGCGCACACGGGCTAGAACGCAAACGCGGCCGCGATGTCGCAAGAAATCAGCAGGTCGGCATTTGCATCCTGATCGGTGGGAGCAAGATTGCAAATGGCCAGCGTATCGCCGGTAAAGTAGCGCGTAAGGCCCGCCGCCGGATACACCACGAGCGAGGTCCCGCCCACGATGAGGGCATCGGCCTCGGCGATGGCGGCAACGGCGCCGGTCAGCACACGCTCATCGAGCGGCTCCTCGTAGAGCACCACATCGGGCTTGATGCGCCCGCCGCACGCAGGACACACGGGCACGCCCGCGGCGTCCTCGTGCTCGCGCGAGCAAATCCACTCGGCGCTATAGACCGCGCCGCACGACTGGCAAATGTTGCGATGGACCGATCCGTGCAGCTCAAACACACGCTGCGAGCCGGCCATCTGATGCAGACCGTCGATATTTTGCGTCACCACGGCATTTAGCTTTCCGGCGCGCTCCAGCTCGGCCAGCTTGGTGTGGCAGCGGTTGGGCTTGGCGCCAAGCGCGATCATCTTGGTGCGGTAGAAGTCGAAGAACTCGGCCGGATGCGCCTCATAAAAGCTATGCGAGAGCATGGTCTCGGGCGGATAGGCAAACTGCTGGTGATACAGGCCGTCCACGCTGCGGAAATCGGGGATGCCACTCGCCGTGGAAACACCCGCGCCGCCAAAGAAGACCACGCGCTTGTGGGTGCCGAACAGCTCTTCCAGCGCGGCGGAGGCCTGCTTGGGATCCGTTATTGCCTGCATCATATGAGTCCTCCGTCCTTGTTGGTCGGATGGCGGCGGGCGCTTGCCCGGCGCGCAGCCTTTGGGTCGACACGCGCGGAGCCCACCACCGCCCCTGTTGCGCTAATCTTAAGCCTGCCAACCCCGTCGAAAGGACACCATGCCTCAGACTTACACTTTCGCCTCGTGGAACGTCAACGGCCTGCGCGCCGTGCTCAAAAAGGACCCGAGCTTTATCCAAATCGCGCAAGAACTCGATGTCGATATCTTGGCGCTGCAGGAGACCAAGCTGCAGGAGGGCCAGGTCGATATTGACCTGGCCGGCTATCACCAAACCTGGAGCTACGCCGAGCGTAAAGGCTATTCGGGCACTGCGGTCTTTAGCCGCCAGGAACCGCTGCGCGTGCTGCACGCCGACGCACTGCTGCCCTACGCTGGCGAGGGCGAGGCGGCCGAGCTCGTCGCCCAAGCCACAACCGAGGGCCGCGTCTGCGCGCTCGAGTTCGACAAGTTTTGGTTTGTGGATGTCTACACGCCCAACGCCCAAAATGAGCTCGCGCGCATCGACGTGCGCATGGCCTGGGACGATGCCTATCGCGGCTTTTTGAGCGCGCTTGAGCGCGAAACCGGCAAGCCCGTCGTAACCTGCGGCGACTTTAACGTGGCGCACGAGGAGATCGACCTTAAGAACCCCAAGTCCAACCGCGGCAACGCCGGTTTTTCGGACGAAGAGCGCGGCAAGTTTACCGAGCTGCTCGACGCCGGCTTTACCGACACCTGGCGCGCGGCCAATCCGGATGTCGAGGGCGTCTACAGCTGGTGGAGCTACCGCTTTAATGCCCGCAAGAACAACGCCGGCTGGCGCATCGATTACTTCCTGGTGAGCGACGCAATCGCCGGCAATGTGCGCGACACCGGTATCCGTGGCGACATCTTCGGCAGCGACCACTGCCCCGTCACCCTCGCCCTGGAGCTCTAACCCCCCAATGATCCCCCGGGGACGGAGGAAAACGGATCATGTGACCCCTCTCCCCCTATAAGTTGCGGTGGAATAGTTCCTGCTTCGGCCCCAAACAGCCAAAAACGAGAACTATTCCACCGCAAGTTCGTGAGGGAACGCGAAATGCCCTACAGCCCGTATTTCACGACGACTCGGTTGATACGGCGACACCAGGGCTTGTACAGGGCGGCCAAGAACACGCAGGTCGCGAGGCCGTGTGTGATATCGAACGGCACCGCCGTGGCAAGACGCGCCACGGCGCCCGCCCACGTGAGCGGCTGCACAAAACCGATGATGTCGTAGGCATTGATTACAACGCCGTAGAGCAGGCCCGATGCAAAGCCGTACGCCATCAGCGCCGGCATGCGCACAGCTCCATCCGCGCGGTCGAACGCACCCGCATGCGCCAGCACGCCGCCAACATAGCCAACCAGACCCCAGGCATACATCTGCCACGGCGTCCACATGCCCTGCCCAAAAAAGAAATTGCTGGTCAGCGCCGCCAGCGCACCAACCATAAAGCCGTTACGACGACCGAGCGTCGCCCCGGCGATAATGGCGATGGCGCTCACGGGTTTAAAGTCGGGAATGGGGCCAAACAAGATGCGCCCCGCCGCGGCCAGCGCCGCCAGCACCAGCGTGGGCATAATCTGGCGCAGGCCCGGCCGCGACGCCTCGTAGCCCGCGAAGAACAGCGCAAGCACCAGCGCCACCACGACAAGCATGGCAAGCGCCGCCTGCTCAATGCCCGCCAGCAATGCTGCGGCCATTACCACCGGCACCGCCAACAACAGCGGAATCTCCAGTTTTGCAAGTAGGCGCAAGCCGCGATAATCCGTCATCCCATCACGCCCTATAAAACACGTTGTCGGAAAAAAAGTCGACCGGCGGCTCCATGCAGGCAATCTCACCGTCGAACATCATGGCAATGTCATCGGCAACCTGCTCGGCAAAATCCAGATCGTGCGTGGCCATGATGACGGTGCCGCCAGCCTTTGCATGATCACGCAGGACGCGAGCGATAATGCGGCGGCTGGCCAGGTCTAAACCCTTGGTGGGCTCATCGAGCAATAGCAGCTCGGGGCCAATCAGCAGCAGTTTTGCCAATGCAAGCAGTTGACGCTGTCCGCCCGAAAGATCGTACGGGTGGCGCCCATCCAGGCCCGACAGCCCCAGGCTCGCCGCGCGCTCCCGCGCCACAGCCTCGTCATATCCGCAGGTCGAAGCCCATTCCATCAGCTCATCGCGCACCGTCTCGGCAACCAGCAACGCCTTGGGGTTCTGAGGCAGCAGCGCCGCCGAGGCCGCCCCGCGCTCCATATGCCCACGCTGCAACTTGACCGTCTTGGCCAGCACCGAAAGCATTGTCGACTTCCCGCAGCCGTTACCGCCCACAACCGCATGCACCGCGCCAGCCGAGAACGCCGCATCGAGTCCACGCAGCACCCAGCCGGACGCTCGATCGTAGCGAAACCAGCTCCCTGCCAGGGTAGTAGCCGACCCAGCGTGCATTTTTGGGAGAATTCGGCATCCACCGGCGCGCGATGGCGCCCCCGAGTCATCTTGCGGCAGTATTTGCGCCTCAAATTCACCCGATTTGTCCGATTTCAACCCTTTTTCTGCACCCGGAGCGCCCGCGCGCGGGTCCAAAGAGCCCAGCTGGCCACTGGCGCTGCTGAAAACTCCGTTTTTTGCACGCCACGAGGCAACCCACCCTGGCACCTCGCCAGAAAACAGCTCTTCACGGTGCCCCAGGGAGGCAATGTCAGCCACCTCGCACACGCGTCCGCCCTCAATCCGGTACGCACACGTCGCATACTCTAGCATCGGCCGCGGTTGATGCGTTGCCACGACAACCGTGCAGCCCAGTTCGCGGTTCACGCGGAACAGCGCATGCAGAAAACTCTTCTCGGCAACGGGATCCAGTTGGGACGTGGGCTCGTCAAGCAGAAGCACGCGCGGACGCAGCGCCAGCACGGCCGCCAGCGACAGCAGCTGCTTGCGTCCGCCCGAAAGCGTATCGGTATCGCGGTGGAGCCAATCCTCCAACCCGAAGAAATAGCTGGTCTCGGCCACGCGACGGCGCATCTCGTCGCGCGACATGCCTAGGTTTTCCAGGCCAAACGCCATCTCGTGCCACACGGTTTCGCACACGATCTGGTTCTCGGGGTCCTGAAACACATAGCCCACGCGCTCCGCGGACGCCCGAACATCCATGTCGGCAACGCTCTCGCCCAGCACGCGCAGCTCGCCGGAGCATTCGCCCGTCGGCGAAATCTCGGGCTTGAGCAGCGAGAGCAGCGTCGACTTGCCTGACCCGGTACCGCCAACGAGCAACGCAAACGCCCCTTGGGGAACACACCAATCGAGCTCCTCGAACACTGGCACCTCGGCCCCGGGGTAGGCAAAGCGCAGACCCCGCACTTCAATCGCCGGCGCATCCGAGCCGCACGCCGCGCCCGCCATCATACTCCCGTCCAACCGAGCCATCAGCCAAACCTCTTCTCGTCAATCGCGTGCAGCACACAGGGCAGCGCCATCCAGGCCGCGTATACAACATAGCCTGGCCACGGCGCCGGCACCGATAGCTGCGGGTAAAACGAATACTGCATCGTCGCGGTCCATGCCACTGCCGCCGTGGCCACACCAAACAGCACAAGTCCAACCAGCGCGGCAACATCGCCGCGCCCCAGCCGATACCGCGCGTACGTCGTGCGACGCGTCGCGGCGCCCCACCCACGGGAGCGCATGGCGTCCGCGCGCTCCAGCGAATCTTCCATGCCCCAGCCCATCAACACGCTCGATGCGCGCAAACGCGAACGCACGGGGTCAGCCGGCGCACGCCCCGGCACATCAATCGCATCCTGTACCGCCAGTACCGTACGACCGCGGCGCAAAAACTGCGGAATAAGCCGCATGCACATCGAGATCATGAGCGCGATCACCGGCGCGGCGTTACCCAGAAGCGCAAGCACCTTGTCGTAGCTAAGCATCGATGCCGCCGCCTCAAACCACAGCACGCTCGCCACAAACAGCCCGCCCATGCACAGGCCATATACCATGCTCTCCAGATACACCGCACGCATGCCAATACGGAACAGCTCCGTCGAGCCCGAGGCACTAAACAGCGGGTTGACCAGCGCAATGATCAAAATCACCGGCAGCTGCCAGCGAAGCGCCCCCAACGTGCGCGCAGCACCGCGCGTCGCAAGCCCGTACGCCAGCCCGCCCGCAAGCGACAGCGCAATCAGCACCGGCTGCATCGAGAACATGGTGAGCCCCAACGTCAGCACCATGTAGAGGGCCGGCACCGCCGGATGCGACATCGAAAATGCCGCGACAGGTTCGTTGCCCGATTCCTCTCGCATGATATCCACGGGCACCCCCATCCCTCGCTCAAACGCCAACGCCGCAGCGCCACCGCCATACACAACCAGCGCAAACACCACGTCGGCGGCAGTGGCATCGGCCGTCACGCATCAATCGTTACGCGCTCATCATATGCCTGCGGTATCATATTGCGACGTGTATCGTTTCCAAACACACGTCTCTATAACGTAACAGGAGATCACATGGACGCAACCGCAATTATCCTCGCCGCCGGCGAGGGCACCCGCATGAAGTCGAACCACTGCAAGGTTTCGCACAAGATCCTGGGCAAGCCCATGGTCCAGTGGATCGTCGACGCCACCATCAAGGCCGGCTGCAGCCGCGTCGTGGTCGTCATCGGCAGCCACGCCGACGAGATGCGCGCCCTCATCGATGGCGCCTACGCCAACAGCGCCACCAAGGTCGAGTGCGTCGAGCAGACCGAGCGCCTGGGCACCGGCCATGCCGTCAAGGTCGCGCTCGAGGCCTGCGGCATCGCCGAGGGTCCGGTCGTCGTGCTCAACGGCGACCTGCCGCTCATCACCGCCGACACCGTCGCCAAGTTCGCGCAGACCGTCGCTACCGGCGAGCTCGCCTGCACCGTCATGACCATGACCCCGCCCGACCCCTTCGGCTACGGCCGCATCAAGCTGGGTGCCGACGGCCAGATTGAGCGCATCATCGAGCAGAAGGACTGCACGCCCGAGCAGGCCGCCACGCTGCTCGAGTGCAACGCCGGCTGCTACGCCTTCGACGGCGCGCAGCTCGCCGCCCACATCGACGAGATCGGCAACGACAACGCGCAATCCGAGTACTATCTGCCCGACATGCTCGAGATCCTCAAAAGCCACGGCCAGGCAGTCTCCATCTTCCACTGCGATGACTACCGCGACGGCCTGGGCGTCAACAGCCGCATCCAGCTCGCGCAGCTCACCGCCATCGCGCGCGACCGCATCAACGAGCACTGGATGGCCGAGGGCGTTACCTTCATCGACCCCACGCAGGCCTGGATCGGCCCCGATGCCACCATCGGCCGCGACACCGTCGTGTGGCCGCAGACGCATCTGATCGGCCACGTCACCGTGGGCGAGGAGTGCCAGCTCGGCCCCAACAGTCGCCTCACCGACACCACCGTCGGCAGCGGCTGCATCATCGATGAGACCATCGCCATCGAGGCCGTCATCGAGAACGGCGTCGACTGCGGCCCGCGCGCCTACCTGCGCCCGGGCACCCACATGCTCGACGGCTCCAAGGCCGGCACGCACGTGGAGATCAAGAAGTCCACGATCGGCGAGGGCTCCAAGGTTCCGCACCTGTCCTACATCGGCGACACCACCATGGGCGCCGGCGTCAACGTGGGCGCGGGCTCCATCACCTGCAACTACGACGGTGTCCACAAGCACAAGACCGTCATCGGCAAGGATGCCTTCATCGGTTCCGACACCATGATGGTCGCGCCCGCCCAGATTGGCGACGGTGCGCTCGTGGCCGCCGGCTCCGTCATCACCGAGCCGGTCCCGGCCGACGCACTCGGTCTGGGCCGCGCCCGTCAGGTAAATATTGAGGGCTGGGCCGCCGATTATCGCCGCCGTCTGCACGAGGATGACGAGGTATAACGTTTTACCAAGCACAAAAGGAGCTGTTCCATGGGGACGGCTCCTTTTTCTATTGTGACCTGCACGACCGGATGAGTGGTCGGTTCGTGTCCGTTGACGGTAAAGACGTTATCAAGACTCGATAAACCCCGTCGCGCGGTTACAATGCAACAAGGCATCTATATGGCATTCGATGTATAAAGGAGAAGGGTAATGCCGATTAATGATCCCGAGAAGTCGGAGAATATGCGCAAGTCCATCCGCGTGTATTCCGGTTCCTCCAACCGTCCCCTCGCTCAGAAGATCGCTGAGTACCTTGGGGTCGAGCTTTCGGGCCTTACGCTAAAGCAGTTCGCCAACGGTGAGATTTACGCCCGCTACGACGAGACCGTCCGCGGCGCCGACGTCTTCCTGATTCAGTCCGTGGCCGGCGGCAACGTCAACGACATGCTCATGGAGCTGCTCATCGCCACCGACGCTGCCAAGCGCGCATCCGCCCGCTCCATCACCGCCGTTATCACCCACTACGGCTATGCCCGCCAGGACCGCAAGGCCGGCCCGCGCGAGCCCATCACTGCCCGCCTCGTCGCCAACCTGCTCGAGCGCGCTGGCGTCGACCGCATCATCACCCTCGACCTGCACCAGGGTCAGATCCAGGGCTTCTTCGACATCCCGGTTAACCACCTGTCCGCACTGCCGCTGTTTGGCCAGTACTACAACGACATGCACTTCGACACCGACAACCTGGTTGTCGTCTCCCCCGACGTGGGTCGTGCCAAGGCCGCTAAGAAGCTGTCCGACATGCTCGGCTGCGACCTGGCCATCGCCCACAAGGGTCGTCCGCGCCACAACGCCGCCGAGGTCATGGGCATCATCGGTGACATCAAGGGCAAGACCTGCATCATCAACGACGACATGATCGACACCGCTGGCACCCTGTGCGCCAACGTCAAGGAGCTCAAGGCCATGGGCGCCGGCGACATTTACGTGTGCGCCACCCACGGCATCTTCTCGGGCCCGGCTATCGAGCGCCTGAACGATGCCCCCATCGTCGAGTGCGTCGTCACCGACGCCATCCCCGTCGAGGTGGGCGGCAAGATCAAGACCATCTCGGTCGCCGAGGAGTTCGCTCAGGCCATCTCCGCCGTTTACCACGAGGAGCCCGTCTCCACGCTCGTCGGCGGCGACTTCGCGCTGTA